>JASHWY010000095.1 GCA_030043835.1 Thermoplasmata archaeon | reverse complement strand
GTTCGGTCAAGTACTCCTCGAGGGCGTTCGGGGCGACGCCGTCGCCGGACTTCGCGAAGAGCGCGACCAGATCGGCGGTGCGTTCCGACGGCACCCCCGCCGCCTCGAGCTCCCCTTCGAACTCCGCCGGGGGGATCTTCCGGTACCGATCGACGGCGGCAAAGAACCGGGTCACCTCGCGCAGCCCAAAGAGACGTCCGATCCCCTCCGCGATCGCGCGGTCGTTGAGTCGGAACGCGTAGAGGCCGTCGGCGCCGACCTCGTCCAGGATGAGGGCCGCGGTTGCGAGGAGATCGCACTCGGCCTCGACGCCTGGGACGCCCAGGAGGTCGAGGTTGAATTGAAGGAACTCCCGGGTCCGACCGGCTTGGGGTTCCTCATAGCGCCAGGTCTTGGAGACCGTGAACCACTTCACGGGGATCGGCTCGGACTTTCCGCGCTCGACGAAGACGCGGGCCAGCGAGGGCGTCGTCTCCGGAACGAGGGCGACCGGCCGGTCGCCCTTGTCGTGAAAGAGCCAGGCCTGGGCCGCGATCCCCTCGCCGCTCTTCGTCTGATAGAGCTCAAAGCTCTCGACGCACGGCACCTCGAGTTCCACGTAGCCGGCGCGTCGAGCGGCGGAGCGCATCTGCCGGAGGATCTCGGAGCGGGCGCCGGCGTCCGGAGGCAGATAATCGCGGAAACCCCGCAAGGCGGAAACGGGCACGGACGGCGGACCTCGGTGGGGATAATTACCTATGCGGGCGGCGCGGCATGCAGCGTCGAGCTGACGGGAGGAGCCGTCATGCCCTCCTCCACCAGAGGCGCGGTCCGGTCGACCAGCAGCCGGAGGCGCCGGTAGGCGAGGATCGTTCCCGCGAAGTTCCGCTGGCGAAGCTCGATGGCGATACTCTTAAACTCCTCGAGGCCGGGGGTTACCTCCGTCCCCGAGGACCGGGACGCCTTCAAGCGATCGTGGATGCGGTGGAGGTCGGTCAGGAGCCGTGGCTCGAGAACGGCCCACAACGCGACCGCGGCACTGGCGAGAAGCCGTTCTCCCGAGATCCGCTGGCCCTGGGCGAGGAGCCGCCTTCCTTCCTCAAGGGGCCCGATCGCCGGCGTCGGATCCCCGCCGAGCTCGCGGACCGTCTGGGCGAGGAGCTCGCATTCCGCGACGAGGATGCGGCCGATCTCCCACTCCTCAACGACCCGGCCGATCTCGTCCCTCACGTGCGTTAGGCGCCGCTGCGTGCCGATGAGGTCGCCGGACTCGATCGCCTTGCGGGCCGCCGCTAACTCGACGTCGGCGGCTTTCGCGGGAACGAGCTGGGCGATCTCGTTCCGCCGGGCGAGCAACGATTCGTACTCTTCGGCGAGGGCGCTCGAGAGGTGGACGAACATCTCCCGGGCTAGCACCTCGAGGGAAGGGCGGTCGTCGACGAGGCGGGCGGCGTTCGCCCGTGCCTCGAAGTCGGTGACGTTGAGCCCGAGCCGACGCCCGGTCTGAAGGTACTGGTCCACACGACGGACGAGCTCGGCGGCGGTCACCGTCGAAGGGAGGGGGGGTAGGTCGGTGAGCGCAAGCACGGGTCCCGTGGGGCCCGCCGGGGCCTGAGAGCGTGGCAGCTCGTCGGCCGCGAGCGCAGGATAGCGCATCGGCCGGCTCAAAAGCCCCCGCGCGGGCCGGGCCACCGGCGCGGTCGGCTGCGCGGGGTCGACGGCAGCGAGGAGTTCACCGATCGTGCGGAGGTACGCGGGATCGGCGTCGTCCGATGACCCCGCCGCCTCTTTGACCGCCGGGAAGAGGGCAACCGTTAGATGGCAGCTGGGGCACTCGGTCGCGGTGTCTTCGAGCTCGACTCCGCAGGCGGGACACGCAGCCATCGGGACCCTTCTCCGAACCTCCGGTCCCTTACTACCGAGGACCCGTTCAAAAGCTCTCGGTCCCTCTCGCGGAATCTACGGTTCGGGTCCCCTCGGGGCGAGGTGCCGTCGCGCCGAGGGCGTTGGGTGGTACGTTCCGGGTCGATAGACCGGAGCCTCGGTGCGGGACGGGGACTGCTCAGGCGGCCATCGACGATGGCATCCCGGGCAGCGGAATCCACGGTCGCGTCCCATCGACCGGGCTCGCCGGTCGCACTCGGGGCACCGGAGCGGCCGGCGAGTAGCGCTTCGAGGAACGAGCCGAAGGAGCTGGATCCCCTCCAAGCGGAGCGCAGCGTCCGCGGCCCGGCTCCCCCAGAGCCGCACGTGGTCACCGGGCCAAAGGGTCCGGGCGACGGCGGGAAGGGTCTTCGTGGGCTCGAAGGCGAGACACTCGAGCGGGGTCCCCTCACGGTCGACGATCGAGACCCGGACGTGGCCCCCGGGGAGCGCGGCGGGAGATCCGGTCACCGTGCCGTCGACGATCGCCGACCGATACGGGCCGATCTCCCGGACCAGCCGGGGGCGCAGGTGGTCGCCGGTCGCCTGGTTGGTCCGAAAGAGCACCCATCGATCGACGGGCTCGGACCGAATCGTGGGTAGCGCTCGGAGGGCCGCCGGAGCGGCGGTGGCCCGGATCCCGAACAGGATCGGGCAGGCTGTGTGGGGGGCGACGAGCAACCGACGAGTGCGGGGATCCTCGCAGAGGAAGAGCTCCGGGTGGGCCCGCTGGGCGTCGGCGACGCTCCCGCGATCCACCTCGCGGGGGGAGTTCTGGCGGGTCTCGGTACGATACGCAATCAGCTCCCACGTAGGGTGACCCCCCGGCCACGCGACGGCCGCCGAGGCGCCGACGAGCCCCCGGTCGCTTCCTTCGGTCCTCCACTCGGCTCCCTCTCGCCTAAGCTCGGCCCGTACCGACTCGATCGGGACAATCTCCTGGACCGCGTCCCAGTAGAGCCGTGCGGGGAGCCGATGGTCGCTCATCACGAGCGCCGGGTCGGTCCCCGGGTCGCCCGACCGAGAGAGCGACCGGACCCTCTCCCAGGCCCGCTCCAAGAAGGCGTCCGCATTGCTGCGGGGGATTCGAGCCCCCGACGCGAACGACCAGATCGGGCGGCCTCCCACGCTCCCGACGCGGCGGCGGGGGCCGACGCCGCGCCCGAACCGAGCCGAGAGGGCCGCGTTCCCCCGGGTCTTCCACGGAACGTTCGGATTGAGCCGAACGAGCCTCGGCTCGCCGATGAGGTCGATCCCGAGCTCTCGTGCCAGGTCAAGAACGCCGGTGAGGGTGAAGGTCGTGCACCCCCCTCGGGGGCTGTCGGTGTCGTCGATGCCGAGCCAGATCATCGGTGCCGCCGTCGGAGCCGAACCTTAAGGGGGCGTTAAGAGGTGCGGATTTAGGCGAGCGCAGCGAGGAGCTTCTCGTACTCGGGGCGGTTAGCGTCGAGGTTGATGTCGGCGGCCATCGGGCCCACTCGATCGGGGAGGAGCTTGAGCTCGAGGCCCTCCTTCGCGGCGTCCTTGGGCCGGTGCATCACGCCGATCGGGATGCGACCGGACTCCATCGTCTCGAGGCAGAGCCGGAACATCGCCTTGCGGTCGGTGGGGTCGTAGCCCGAAAGCGAGCTGAGGTCGAGGACCTTCTCCCGCCAGAGCTTGTACGTGTCGTTGTACGTCACGCACGGTGAGAGGTCTTCGATGAAGGCGAAGCCGCGGTTATCGCGGTTGAACTTCAAGCCCTCTTCGAGCACCTGGATCATCGTCTTCGGGTCTCCCGAGAAGGTGCGGGCGACGAAGTTCGAGGCCGGAATGGAGAGGGCGGTCAAGATCGCATCGAAGGGGGGCTCGATGTTCCCTTCGAAGCCGACCGGGCTCGTGGGCGACGGTTGGCCCTTCGTGAGCCCGTACGTCTCGTTGTTCATGACGAGGTAGAGGATCGAGGCGTTCTTCTTGAACGCGTGCATGAAGTGTCCCATCCCGATCGCGTAGCCGTCGCCGTCCCCACCAGCCGCAACGACCGTGAGGGTCGGGTTCGCGAGCTTCACGCCGACCGCCTGGGCGAGGAGGCGGCCGTGGAGCGCGTGGAGCCCATTGACCTCGACGAAATTGTGGATCGATCCCGAGCAACCGATCCCTCCCACGAGGACGAGATCGTGGTTGGGGATCTTCAGGTTCGCCGCAGCCTTCTTGACGGCGGCGAGGACGCCAAAGTCCCCACAGCCCGGACACCAGATCGAAGGGACGGCCTTCGCCGACTGCACCATCTTACCCTGCCTCCTTGATCTCGGCGATGATCTCGGGCGCTCGGAACGACGACCCGTCGTACTTGAGGACCGACCGGAGCTTGGCGTAGTACTGAGGGAGCGTCTCGCGAAGGAGGCGGGCGAACTGGCCCGTAAAGTTGTGCTCGATGACGTAGGCGACTTGGACGCCTTCGAGGAACGGCCCGATCTCGTGCGTGGGAACCGGGTAGATCGTCCGGGCCTGGAGGTACCGCGTAGCGACTCCCTTCGCGGCCAGCAGCTCCTGGGCCTCGCGGATCGGCCCCGAGGTGCTGCCGTAGCCGACGAGGCCGATCTTGGCGCCTGCGGCTCCGAATAAGCGGGCGGGCGGGAGGTCGTCGCGCGCCCTCACCATCTTCTCCATCCGCTTTTTCATCATCCGAACGCGGTTCACGGGGTTCACCGAGACGTGTCCCCACTCGTTGTGCTCGTTGCCGGTGACCTGTGACCAGACGCCCGGTGTCCCCGGGGGAGCGATCGGGCTCACGCCGTCGTCCGAGAACGCGTAGCCTTGGTACTCCTTGAGTGCGGTGACGGTCTCGGCGGTGAGACGCTTACCCCGGTCGATCGTGATCTTAGAAAGGTCGAACCGCGGCGTGGTGGTCGTATTTTGGCAGAGCGCCTGGTCGAGAAGAAGGATCACGGGAACTCGCCACTTCTCGGCGAGGTTGAGCGCCTCGGGGGTCATCGCGAAGGCGTCGTCCGGCGTCGCGGGGGAGACGATGAACCGAGGGTACTCTCCGTGGCCCAGGTTCGCGAGGTGAGAGACGTCGGACTGCTCGTGCCGCGTCGGCTGTCCCGTCGAGGGGCCGACCCGCTGACAGTCGGCGACGACGATGGGGATCTCCGACGTTCCGGCCTGACCGATCCCCTCGGTCATCAAGGAGAGCCCCGGGCCGCTCGTGCTGGTCATCGACCGCACGCCGGCGTACGACGCGCCGAGGACCATGTTGACGGCGGCAAGCTCGTCCTCCGCCTGGCGGACGACGCCGTGGAACGGAGGGAGGTACCGTTGGAGGTACTCCATGATCTCCGTCGCGGGGGTGATCGGGTAGCCCGCAAAGAAGCGCCCACCGCCGACCACGAAGCCGAGGGCAACCGCCTGGTTTCCCGTTGAGAGGATCATGTCGTGGGCATCGCCGTCGACGACCGAATACCGGTCGGGGACCCCGGCCGTCTCGAGCGCGACCTTCCGGCCGATCTCGAGCGCCTTGAGGTTCTTCTCGAGCGCCTCGCCGCCTCGGCGCTTAAAGCGCTCCTCGATGACCTGACGGGTCATCGTGTGATCGAAGCCGAAGAGGATCGAGAGCGCGCCGTACGCCGCCGTGTTCTTGAAGATCGGTTGACCGAGCGGCCCGCCCACGAGGGTCGCGAACGGGAAACCGGCCGAGTTCGGGAGGTCGAGCCGAAACGTCGTCGAGTCGTAGACGACGAACCCCTGATCGGAGAGTTCGGGCCTCCCCATCTCGACCGCCTCGTTGTCGAAGGCGACCAGGACGTCGACCTTGGGCTTCACCGC
>JASHWY010000094.1 GCA_030043835.1 Thermoplasmata archaeon | reverse complement strand
CGGTTTCCCCCGTCCCGGTGGGAGTCCTAGGAGGGGTGGAGGAACCCGTCGGGGCCAGAACCACCGACCCCAACACGACTGATGATACGATAACTACCCACCAAAGAGTGCGGGAGAAAGACACCACAACGACGAAGATGGTGCGATGGTATTTATGTGGATATTTGGCAAGTGTTATACGCCGCACGCGAACGCTTAGCTCACAGTCCTCGGCCCGGACCGGGCCGACCGGTCCGGGCAAATCGGGGAGGATTCATTCTCTAGTGGGTCGCTGGGGTTTCGCTCGAAGTAGCTCGATCCAGATTCCGTTCAGATCCTTGACGAAGGCCTCGTTCCAACTGCCGATTTCCCGCGGACGGACGAGGACCTCAACACCCTTCCGCTCGAGTTAGGTGACCGTCCCCTCGACGTCATCGCACTCAAAAGCAGGATGGTCGAGGTCCTCGCCGTTGGTGAACGGGGTCCCGAAGCGAGTTCCCGGCTCATACCAGTTTAGCTCTAGGAGCTGGGCGGAGCCGGGACTTCTGAGCCACACAACCTGTCCTTGGGTGGGGGGAGTGGATTCCACCGGCTGGATCACCTTCATGCCGAGGACTTCGGTGTAGAAGCGGATGGATGCTTCCATGTCACGGCCGCGGATACCGGTGTACGCAAATCGAGAGACCCTGATCTCATCACTCGGTCGGACGAACCGCCTCGGCGGGTGGCATGCGGGCCGCGCGAAGCGAGGGTTCGGCGACCGCGAGCATCGAAAGCCCGTAGGCTACCGTGAGGATCACGAGTAGGTTGAACCAGGGGACGCCGAACGTGCTGACGCCCTCCAGAGTGGCCGCCGGACTCTGGGTTACGTTCCAGACGATCAGGAGGCCTAACGCGGTTCCGATCGCGATCCCGACCAACGCGACGAACGAGTACTCGAGGAAGAACGCCTTCAGCACCATCCGCCGGGTGAACCCGTTGGCGCGGATCATGCCGATCTCGCGCCGACGTTCGACGACGGCCCGGAGCGCGACGATTCCCATGGCGGCAATCCCGACCGCGAGGCCGAGCCCGACGAAGATCTGGAGGAGCCCGATCGCTCCTTCGGTCGACGCGATCGAGGTCGCGAGAAGGTCGGCGATGTTGAGGACGACGAGGCCGTAGGGGAAGAACGCCGCCTTCGCCACCTGGGCCGCGCGGGTCGCGGAGGCGCCGGAAGCGAGCGTTAGGAAGAAGACCTTCTCCTCGGAGAATCCAAGGGCCGCCGCCGTGGGCGGGCTCACGAAGACCCCGCTCACGAGCGATTGCGACATGATCCCGATCACCGTCACCTTCGACCGGTTGCCGTTCACCGGGTTCGTGAGCAGCATCGTCTCGCCGGGGCTCACGGTGGGGTGGGGGCCGCTCGACGTCCCGGTGCCGAGGTTGTTGACCACAGGGGAGTAACTCTGGTCGACGATGGCAACCCCCGGCTCCGAGGAGAGCTCGGCGTTGATCTGGGCCGCGCTCATCCCGCCTTCGGTCGCCGTGAATGTGAACTCATTGGTCGCGTAGAAGTTGGACGCCGCGGGTGCGTCCGACGGACCGGAGTAGATCGAATCCGAGTACGGGTTGCCGGCGTAGCCGCTCACGTTGACGTAGACCCCTCCCCAGTCGAGGGGAACGACGTTCGAAAAGTAGGGGGCGACCGTCGAGTTGCTCTCGACCAGTGCCGGAAGGTCGGGAATCGCGGTGGAGGAGTACGCGACAAACGTGTACCCCCCGGATTGCGAGTGGAGGGTCGTCGCGAGGCTCGCGTCGACCGTCGCGCCCGTCCCCGCGATCGCGACCAGGGTAAAGATCACGAGCGCGAAAATCGCGAGGCTGATCGTCGTCCGGGCGGGCCGTCGGCTGGGGTAGGAGAGAGCGACCCGGGCCACCGGGGCGCGTTGGGTCCGGCCGCCCGCGAGCCGGAGGAGGGCCGTCGCGAGAGCGGAGGAGTTGAAGGCATAGAGGAGCAGCGCCCCCGTGACCATGACGATCCCCTCCACGAACACGATGAAGATTCCGCCGCCGTGAGCGGTTCCCAACAGGGCCGTGTGGAGTGGCTCATCGCCCGCCCAGACCAAGAGTCCCGCACCGCCGACCGAAAAAGCGATCCGGTTCCTAACGAAACGCGAGGCGACGAGCGCGGCCCCCACGATCACGAACGTCCCGCCCAAGACAGGGTACGACGCGGCCGTCGTCCCCCGATACGTCGTGGCGTAGAGCAGCACCCCTAGGAGGACGGAGGCTGCACCGAGATAGGCAAGGTAGGTGTAGGTTCGCAGGGTCGGAGGCGGCTCGGGAAGGTCCCGGATTGCGCGCACGATGTTGAGCCGGCTCGCCCTCCGGCTCGCGAGCACGACCGTGACGAGGGTGAGCAAGAAACCGACCACGTAGGCGATGACCAAGGTCTGGGTGGTGACGGTGAAGGAATCGAGAATGGCGTTGGCGGGGAGGCCGGGGATCCGGTACAGAACGCCGAACGCGTACGCGAGGCCGTAACCTACCGCCACGCCCAGGAACGTTCCGGCAAGCGCGCTTCCCGCCGAGTAGACGGCCCCTTCGAAAAGATACGAATAGACGAGCTCGCGCCCTTTGAGGCCGATCGCGCGCAGGACGCCCATCTCCCCCTTGCGTTCCTCGGCGAGGAGGACAAAGATGCCGACGATGAGCATCGCACCGGCGACAATGGAAAAGAGACCCAACACGAGAAAGAGCGTCGTGATGCTGTTGCCCGAGGAATCCGCCGCAGCGAGGCCGCTAGCGAGCGTTCGTTGGACCGTGAGGCCCCGGGCCGCAGGGATGGTCGCGAGCGTTGCGTTGAGGGTGGCGCTCACTCCGGACGCCAGGGAGAGGCGGTTCGCCTGGTCGCCCACGTTCGTGACCGAAATCAGATTGATCTCACCCGAGAGGTTGGTGAGGTGCTGCGCCAGAGGGAGGTCGGTGAAGACGCTCCCGAAATTCCCCACGCCTCCCGTCGGGAACGCTCCCCGGAGGTTGTCCTGGACGACCGCCTCGACGACGGAGGGGGTCGCCACCGCTCCGGCCCCGTAGAGAACTACGGAATCTCCGGCCGACGCGTTCAGCTCCGAGGCGGCCAGATCGTCGAGGAGAACCTCTCCCGGGGCCGGCCCGGCGAGGGTCGTGCCGTTGTCGGCCACGAAATTGCCCAATTGGGAGCTCTGATTCCCGTTGACCCCGACGAGGTAGAGCTCCGGTTGCGGGACTCCGCTCGATCGATCGAAGACCGAGACCCGGGCCCCAATCTCCGGGGCCATTCCGGCGATCGCGCCATCATGGGCCGTTCCGGCCAGCACGTCGGTGTAGACCGCGTACGGAAACGGAGTATACGCCCCCGAGGGCGACTCGTTGCCGATGATCTCGTCGTTGTATCCCACCCCGAGGACCGTGTAGTGAACATCCACCTGCGCGATCGTGTCTCCGACCACGAGGCTTCCCGAGACGATCGTCGTCGCGACGAGGAGGCCGAGGACGAGGAGGATAGTCCGGCCCCGCGCCCGAACGACGTTCCGCATCCCGATTCGAAAGGCCAACCGGTGTCGGAGCGCGAGGAACAGGAGAACCAGCGCGACCGCGAGGAGCAGAAGCAGAAGGCCGCTCACGACAGGGTTACCGGCGGCCATGACCCTACGAGACGAACTGACCGTCTCTCATGTGCAAGGTCCGGTCGCACGAGCTCGCCACCGTCGCGTCGTGGGTCACCACCACCATCGTCTGTCCGTAGGTCCTGTTCAGTTGTCGAAGGAGGGTGGTCACCTGGCGAGAGTCTTCCTCGTCGAGGTTCCCGGTCGGTTCGTCCGCCCAGACGATCGCCGGGTGTCCCACGAGGGCGCGTGCGAGCGAGACCCGCTGCTGCTGCCCTCCGGAGAGTTCGGCCGGACGTCGGTCCAGTCGATCGGCGAGTCCCAGCTCGGAGAGCATCGCGCGAGCCCGCTCACGCGCCTCGCGACCGGGCACCCCGGCGATGAGGAGCGGCATCTCCACGTTCTCGGTCGCGCTCAGCACCGGCAAGAGGTTGTACGACTGGAAGACGAAACCCACGCGACGCGCACGATACTCGCTCTTCGTGCGGTCGTCCATCGAGTGAAGGTTGACCCCCTCGAGGGCGACCTCGCCGCGGGTGACCTCATCGAGTCCGGAGAAGCAGTTGAGAAAGGTGGTCTTTCCGCATCCCGAAGGTCCCATGACGGCCAACATCTCCCCCCGCTGGATCGAGACGCTGACGCTACGGAGGGCGGTGACCTCGGTCTCACCACTCCCGTAGACCTTCCAGACGTCCCTTCCGACGACGACGGTCTCGGCCATGTGCATTCTCCCGAGGATAATGGCGTCTTAAGACGATGGCTCCCGGAAACCTTTCGGAGCCGATAAGCGACATCGAGGGAGCGGTGAGACCTTCTTCTCTAGCTCGCGTACTCTGCTGGTCCGCTCCGTGGGGTCGACGAGACGCCTAAGCTCGATCGAGAGAAAATCAGCCGCGGGAGGGATGCGAGCCAAGGGTTCAAGTCCGCTTCGGCTGGGCCGATTTCGAGACGGCCTTCCGCAACCGTTTCAGTCTGTCATAGAACTCGGGTAATCGGAATCCGAAGGCGATGAAGATCAGGGAATTGCCGCGCCGAAAGTAGATTCCTCGCCAGAGATTGCGGACGTGGAGCGAGAAGAGCCCCTCGACCGCGATTCGCTGTCGTTGCCTCAGCTCCTCGGAGTACCATCCCGGTCCACGGGCGAGGGGAGCATCGCTCGCAGAGAGCTCTCGAAACGCTGCAATGAATACTTCTCGAACCTCGGGAGGGAGGGCAAGAAACTCCGTGCCCGCCTCCTCGATGCTCTCGAGGCGGAACGGCACGGTACCTTCAGTAGGGCTGC
>JASHWY010000093.1 GCA_030043835.1 Thermoplasmata archaeon | reverse complement strand
ACGGAGACCTTCTCGGCGGTGAGCGTCGACCCGCCATCGAGAACCCCGCCGACCTGAAACTCCTCCGCGCTGGCCGCGCCGCTCACCGTGAGCTTCCGGTCGACGTCGACCCGTCGGGCGTCGAGCGTTCCGGTCACCTCGAGGGCCCCGTCGTGAGATCGGAGGTTCTCGTGGACTCTAAGATTGCCGTCGACGCGGACCGTGCCGTCCTCGCTCTCGAAGCTCTGGCACTCGAGGTCCCCCTGGAGCTCAACGTTGCCGTCGAACCGAGCGTCTCCCGCCACGGTGATTCGGCCTTCGGCCTCGATGCGGGCGTTCGGCTCGACCCTCAGGTCACCGCCGACGGCGCCGAGCCGGACCCGGGCTCCGCGCGGCACGCGAGTTTCGGTCATCGGCGGGCGAAGGTCGTCCCCTTTCTATAGGCGTGAGTCACCCGTGGTGAGCACGGGGGAGGTGCGTCCCCCCACCAACCTCCTAAAGCCCTCCACCGTCTCCCCGACATGGCCGACACGCTCGACCGGATCCGCGTCGAGGTCATCGAGTGCGTGCGGTGCCCACGGCTCGTCGCGTTTCGGAGCCGGATCGCTCGGGAGCGGAAGAAGGAGTTCCGGACGGAGGAGTACTGGGGGAAACCGGTGCCGGGATTCGGGGACCCCCACGCTCGGCTCGTGGCAGTGGGCCTCGCTCCGGCGGCGCACGGATCGAACCGGACGGGCCGGGTCTTCACGGGCGACCGCTCCGCCGCGTTCCTTGTCCGGGCGTTTCACGCCGCGGGGTTCGCGAACCAGCCGACGTCGCTCCACCGTGGCGATGGTCTTCGCTACCGGGACCTCTACCTCACTGCGGTGGTGCGATGCGCCCCACCCGACAACCGCCCCACGCCGACCGAGCGCTCGAACTGCGCCCCGTTCCTGGAACGCGAGATACGCTGTCTCAGCAACGTCCGGGCGATCCTCGCGCTCGGCGGCTTCGCGTGGGACGCGATCCGCGATGTTGTGCCCAACGTCTACGGGGTGCCACGGCCCGAGGTCCCGTTTGGCCACGGCGCCTGTGCGCCCTTAGGACTAGGCCGCCCTCTTCTTTGGGCCTCGTACCACCCGAGCCCCCAAAACACTCAGACCGGGAAGCTGACGCACCCGATGCTGGTCAACCTTCTCGAGCGGATCCGTCGATCCTACGAGACCGCCCGAGCGCCCGAGGGCCGCCACCCTTAACGGCGTGGCTGCGTCGGCGGGGCCATGGGCGCCTTCGAGGTCTTGGAGCGCGACGGCCTCGCCCGCTTGGGGAGGCTCGAGACCCCGCACGGCGCGCTCGAGACCCCCTGCCTCCTCCCGGTGGTGCACCCGGACCCGGAGCGGCAGCCGGTGCCCCCGGACGTCATGCGGGAGCGATTCGGTCTTCGGGGTGTGATCACGTCGGCGTACATCACCTGGCGAACCCCTCCACTCCGGGAGATCGCCGAGCGCTCGGGGATCCATGGACTGATCCGGTTCGACGGACCGATCATGACCGACTCCGGAGCGTTCCAGCAGCACGCCTTTGGGTCGATCGAGGTCGGCCCGGCGGAGATCGTCGACTTTCAGAACCGGATCCGTTCGGACATCGCCACGGTCCTCGATGAGTTCACCGAGCCGGATGCTCGGCGGCCCGAGGCCGAGGCGGCGCTCACCGAGACGCTCGATCGCGCCCACAAGGCTCGGGCCCACCGTCAAGGCCTCCTGGCGGTGCCGGTTCAGGGAGGGACCTTTCCGGACCTTCGGAGCCGCGCGGCGGAGAGCGCGAGCCGGTTGGGGGATGTTCTCGCCCTCGGAGGCGTCGTACCATTCTTGGAACAGTACCGATTCGTCGAGCTCGCGCGCGTGATCGCGGCCGCCCGACCCTCGATCAATCCCGGCGTGCCGTTCCACCTATTCGGGGCCGGTCACCCCATCACCTTCGCGTTTGCAGCGATCGTCGGCGCTGACCTCGTCGACTCCTCGGCCTACCACAAGTTCGCCCGGCGCGGGAGCCTCCTCTTTCCGGACGGGACGGTCTCGATCGACGACCTCCGGACCGACGTGTGCCGATGCGCGCTCTGCCGCGACGTGCCGCTCACCGAGCTCGCCCAGCGACCCCCGTCGGAGCGAGAAGCCCGCATCGCGGCCCATAACCTGCTCACCTCCGCCGAAGAGATGGGAAGGGTCCGTCAGGCGATCCACGACGGCACGCTGTGGGAACTCGCCGAACGACGTGCCACCGCCCACCCGGCCCTCCGTGCCGGGCTCCAAGAGCTCCTCGGGCACCCCGAACTCTTCCTTTCGACCGAACCGGAGAGCCGTCGCGCGTTCCGCGAGACGGGCCCATGGAGCCATGATCGCCCGGCGGCCGTACGGTTCCGGCGACGCCGCGATGCGTTCGTCGTGGACCGCGAGCCCGGCCTCCCCATCGCCCGAGTCGCGCTCACGCCGGAGTACCTCCGACAGATCCCGACGGAGGACCGGAGCGGCCGCCCGCTCTTCTGGGACGTGAGCTCGGCGTTCGGCCCGGTGCCGCTCGAGCTCACGGACGTCTATCCGGTCGGCCCCTACCTCGGCGTCGAGGAGTTTGTCGCGGCCGTTCACCGACCGGCTCCGTCGCGGATCGCCGACAGCCTCGCGGCCCAAGGGTCGCTCGACTGGGACGGAGATCGAGACTGGCTCGAACCGTGGAGCGACCGCCAGGTCCGAAGTCTTCTCGCCTGGCAGTACGGGAAGCCGACCGTCGAGCGCCTATCCCTCCATGCTCATGCCGAACGTTCGCCGCGCACGG
>JASHWY010000092.1 GCA_030043835.1 Thermoplasmata archaeon | reverse complement strand
CTTCCTTCTCAACCTTCCCGTCGGGGTCATCACGGGCCTCATCGGCTATCGGATCCTCCGTGAGCGGTCCCCCCGGGTCTCCCGGAAGCTAGACCTCGAGGGGATGGCGTTTCTCGCGGTCGGCCTCGTCCTCGTCCTGGGAGCGATCACCTATATCGCCGGTTTCGGTTGGTCACTCATCCTGGGGATCGAGATCGTCGCGGGGGGGATCTCGATCGTCGGCTTCGTCGTGTGGGAGGCCTGGTTCGCCTCCGCACCGCTCCTCGACCTCGGGCTGCTGAAGCGACGGACCTTGACCGCTTCGATCTTCGCAGCGTTCTTCCAAGCCACGGCGAACCTTGCGGTCCTCTTCGTCGTCATCATGTACTTGCAGGGGGTGCGCGGCCTCTCTCCCTTCGACTCCTCGGTCCTTCTCGTTCCGGGATACGTCCTTGGCGCAGCGGTCGCTCCGTTCGCCGGTCGCAGCTCGGACCGGCACGGCGCCCGATTGATCGCTTCGATAGGCCTCATCGTCATGGCCGCGGGGATCTTTGTGTACGCGTCGCTTTCCAGTACTACCTTCCTGGGGTTCGTCGTTCTCGGATCGGTCATCAGCGGGGCGGGGAACAGCACCTTCTATCCTTCCAACAACAGCGAGGTGATGACGAGCGCTCCCCCGGGCGCCTATGGCGTCACCTCGGGCCTGCTGAGAATGTTCACCAACATCGGGACGGTCTGCAGCTTCGCGATCGCACTTCTGGTCGTGTCGCTATCGATCCCCCGGCAGGCCGCCTTCGCGATCTTTCTCGGCGTCGGGAAACTGGACCCAGCCCACTTTGGTCCTTTCGTCTCCGGCATGCACTCGGTCTTGTACGTGGCCATGTTCCTCGTGGCCGTGGCCCTTGTCCTCTCGGTGATCCGAGGACGACGGGAGGCTCCGGCGCCAGGAGCCGGAGAACCGAAGCCCGCCTTCGAGCCGGGCCCGCGGGCTGCCAAGCCGAGCTGAACGCCGGCGAAAATCCGGGCGGCCTCCTTCTCCTTAGACGGAGATCGCGGGCTCGTGCCGGTTTTCTTAAGGGGACTCCTTGGGACGAGATGGCCCGATGTGGGACAATAAGGCCGTGGGACCGACCCCACGCTTCGGAGGTGAGTACTCCGAGATCGGCCGACCCGCGATCGTAAGGACCTTCTCAGCGACCGAACCGCAGTAGCCGCACTCCGCGCACGACTGGTGTTCGCAGTCCGTGACCGTGATCCGGCGAAGGAAGCCCTTCGGGAACTTCGTGTTGTCGATCGTGACCTCTCGGAGCCTCTCGAACGCGTCCCGAAGGGAGGAGAGCTCCGGAGGGGTCGCACCGCCGCCATCGGTGACCTGGCGCAGGTACTGGAGGGGAGCCTTCACCTGGACGAAGCTCAGGATGTCGAGGAGATTCCCTCGATAGGACCGTTGGGCGTACGCCTGCGCCGCCTTAACGAGCCAAGGCGTGGACCGATTCCGGCCCGAGATCTTGAACCTCGAGATTCCGAGCTCCTCGTAGACCTCAAGGTCCTCGGGCCGAACGAAGATCGCCGAGAGGAGGCGGCGGGGATCCCTAAGCATCTCCCAGCCGCATTCCGCGATCGGGTACTCGAGGGCCGGGCACGGTCGACCGGGCTGGGAGGCGAGCGAGCTCGTGTTGAGGTGATGCGCGCGGAAGGGGCATCCTTGAAGGCAGGTCTGGTTCACGAGGACCTCAACCTGCGCCCCGAGACGCACCAGGCCGCGCAGCAGCGGAAAGTCCCGGTTCGCCTCCTCGAGGACGATCGTGGTCGCGCCGAGACGAAGGTAGTACTCCGCCTGGGTGACCGTTCGAATCCTCGCGAAGGTGGAGACCGAGATCGGAACCTTCGGGTGCGCGGACCG
Source organism: Thermoplasmata archaeon (assembly GCA_030043835.1). GTDB lineage: Archaea > Thermoplasmatota > Thermoplasmata > Lutacidiplasmatales > UBA184 > Lutacidiplasma. The sequence goes on along the minus strand of JASHWY010000092.1, from coordinate 6,442 downwards.
GATGAGATCGATCAGAAGCGGGAGGGCGACGACGAACCCGTCGACCCCAAGGTCGAGGAGACCGTCCACCTCGCGGAGAAAGGACTCGGCGAACCCGGGCGTGTACTCCCGCAGTCCCAAGTCGTTGCTGTTGACGGTGGCGTAGAACTTGCGGCCGGCGCGGTGGATTTTCGCCACGTGCGCTCGGAATCGATCGCGATCGATCTGGGGCAGAATGTGCGGGGGCCTTCCTCCACCCGTGAGCCCGACCGGGAAGTTCCCAAAGAAGGTCGTGACCGGGAGATTCGCTACCCCGTCCACGAGCGCGTCATCGAAGTTGGATCCCAGGACGAGCTCCATCGTCGGAGCGAGCCCGCTTCTGTTGTAAGACGATGTCCATACCGGTACGGGTTCGTGGCTAAGCATCCTTGGACACTTCAGCTCGGGATGACGCCAGCATTCGTGTCCGACCCCGTGCTAGAAGAGCTCAAGCATCGTCTTGCGAGCCTCGATCGGTCTCTCGTCCTCACGTTGGGAGCCCGGGAGCAGGTTCAGTGGGAGATCCTTGAGTATCGGCGGGCACGATCGCTTCCGCTCTACGACGGACGTGCGGAACAGACCGTACGCCGTCGGGTCCACACCTGGGCTCATGACGATGGGGCGGATCCGGATCTTGCGGAACGCGTCGTGGGTGCCGCGACCCGCTCCGGAAGGAGACGGTTTGGATCCAAGCCGGCCCGCACCGCGGACGGTGGCGGTTCGGTGGTTGTGCTCCTACAGCCGCCGGATCTCGCGGCTTCTGCGGTTCCCGTTCGAACCCAATCGCTCGTCGCGGCCGTCGCAGGTGGAGCGCGCTAATCCCAAAGGTCCTGCCGGATTCCCGGCCGAGCCCTCGTCTTCCACGGGGTACGCTGGAGGCGCCCCGGAACGTAGTTCGACCGAAGTCCCATGAAGCTCTTTATCGTCCTTCCCCTGCTCAAGGGGCGGGGACGATGTCCAAGGCCACTCCCTCTACGCACCCGAGACTCCGGGGGCGGGAAGCCTTCCGTCGTCGCGAAGCTTCCGCTGAGCCGAAACCGTCCGGGCGCCCCTCCGACGCTCCGTTGATGGAGTTCCATTTTCCCGACGTCCACGATCCTCACTGGATCCGCGAGGTTCGAGCGAAGTGGGGGGCTCGGGTCCGTCTCAAAATCTGTCGATCGTTCGGAAAGCACCGCGAGAAGCTCCTCCAGGTAGCGGAAGTGACGGCGAGTCGGGACGCGATTCCGGCGATCGAGCGGTACCTACGGAACGGGTCGAGGTTCGAGCAGATTCACGTCGTCCGATTGAGCCCGTCGAAACTGTTCGTGCGAGAGGTGGAGCCTTCCCCGCCGTTATGCGCCCTCGTTCATGGCTCGGGAGCGTTCTGCTCGAACTGCCGGTTTCTCACCGGAACGACGGAGGAGCCTCGGCCGTGGGTCGTGGTCGTCCCTCGAGGAACGGACGCCCGCCCCATTCTCAGGGCGCTTCCCAAGGAAGAACACGGTGCCGCAGGAGCCGGTTGGCAGGTCCGCCGCTATCGCCCCGCGCGGGGTCTCACGGCCCGCCAATCGGACGCTCTGGGGGTCGCGCACCGACTCGGGTTCTACTCGTTTCCTCGACGCGGGCGTCTTGCCGACGTCGCGCGCGCCCTCGAGATCAACCGGTCCACCGCGGCCGAGCTCCTTCGCCGTGCGGAGGCCAAGGTCGTGGCGGAGGCCGTCAGCGACTAGAGCCTCAGACCCACCCTCCTCGAAAAGGGGAGACGGATCCGACGCCCGTGGGCGGGGCGCCTCCCCAACGACGCGCGAATGCCCTAGTGAGCGTGGCAGAGCTTGGGACGCCGCTATACTATCGGCGGAGCCTCGTCGCCCTGGCGTCCCTCAGGTAGATCCGGTGCGCCTCGCAAAGGAAGAACGGCACGGGATCGCCGCTATCCAGAGTTCGAAAATTATGCCACTCCTGGTCCCCGGAACACGAGGAAGGATACGGTGGGTCGCCGGATCGCTCCGCCCCGAGCACTCGCTCGCGCGCCTCCGCGGACTGGCAAGCGCTCGCACCCATCGTGACTCCGGTCAACGCGAACCCTACCTTCAATCATCCCGTTGCAGAAGAAAAACTCGTGCCCGGACCGCGGCTACCTATCGCCGTTCTCTCGGGCCGCCCCGTCCTGGACCGCTCGCGGGCTTCTATGGCAGTCCGAATCCTTCTCCGGAGTTGGCGTACGGTCCCTCACCCTGAATGGTCAACTCGTAGCCGTGACCGGTTGGGTCCGAGGTACCCATATCGATCCAGAGCGTGTCGCCCGCCGTGAGAGGGGTATTCGCGTCACCGGTCCCGTCCGTCCAACTCGTCTCCACCGACCCGAGCGCGTAGACGATCACCCGGCCGGAGGGGTCGGTGAAGGCGTACCCCAGCGGTGTCGAGCTCAGGTTGGGAGGAGGATGGCTACCGTTCTCGACGGAGAGGCTCATGTCGCCCCCGGAGACGTTGTCCTCGGCGGTCTCGACCGGGATTTCGTAGCAGTAATCGCCGCTCGCGCATCCCTGGCTCGCGACCGTCCCTCCGCTCCCCGCTCCCGTGACCACGGTAGGGACCCCGAGGGCGAAGACCGATCCGATTCCGGAGGGCACCGAGAGCTCGCATTCGGACGACGTCGGCACCGCCGACACGACCGACCCCGTCGTAGCGTTCACGACCCCGTAGAACGCCGCTCCGGACGTGGGACCGGAGAGGTTTCCGGTGAGAATGCCGCTGCACGGGGTGAACTCGAAGAGCCACTCATCCGTTCCGTTGAAGGCGGAGAGATCCATCAAGAGCGACTGTCCGGCCCGATGGGCCGCAAGGAACGCCGTGGCTCCAGCGGTGTCGAGGGCCTGGGCGGCCGTAGAGCTGCTGACGGCGTTCGCCGGGATGCCCGCGAATCCGGATGGGTACGGCGAGCAGTCGGCTCCCGACAGGACGACGATTGCTGCCACGCTTCCGTCGGTCACGAAGACCACCGCGAGCGAGTGGCCGGAGGGCTGAACGTATTCCAAGATCCAGAACGCCGCGCTCCCGTCCGAGATGTTGCCTCGGAAGGAAGGGACCGCGATCGAGGCGGGAACGCTCCCGGACGGAGAGCTCGCCGTGCAGTTGGGCGGAAGCGACGATAGGTTGAGCGATAGCGAAGTCCCGTTCCACGCGTCGTATCCCGCCATAACGGCGAGGCTCCAGGACCCTGGGGGAAGATCGGCGGCCGCGGTCGACTGGGCACCCGACGAGGAGACGGCCTCGGAGGAGGTCGGTCCTGAGAAGGCTCCCGTCGCCGCAAGAAAACCGACGATCAGGACCGCCACGACCGCCACCACGATGAACGTATTTCGTGCGGGGTGGCCGTCGCGGGGCGACGGCGAGGTCGTCCCGACCGCAAAGGGGGTTACGGCCTCCGGTGCGACGGAGGGCGAAGAGCCGCTCATCTTGAAGCGATAGGGCGCCGCCGACCATCAGCTCATCGCCGAGGACCGCGTCGCGGAACCGGAGGCTCGAGGGCCATGGATTCTCTTTCAGAACCCCTCGCGACGGCCCCAAACCGCTAAGCGGCCCCTGGCGTCATGCGCCGTCGGAGAAGGCTCGGTGCCCGGCAAGGTCGCCGTCGTTTCGAAGACGCCGTTTCGGCTCACCTTCGCAGGCGGGGGCACCGATCTCCCCGAGTACTACCGGACCCACGGTCCCGGGGCGTGCGTTGCCGGAGCGATGGACAAAGGGATCTTCGTGTTCGTCGTCGAGAACTTCAACGCCGACGAGATCCGGGTGAGCTACCGTATCACCGAGGACGCAAAGCGCAGCATCGACGAGATCGCCCACAACTCGATCCGCGAGGCGATGCGGTTTCTCCGCATCCCGAGCGGCGTGCAGATCATCACCGCGACGCAGATGCCGTCCAAGGGAACCGGCATCGGGTCGAGCAGCAGCTGCGCGGTCGGCGTCCTCCACGCGCTCCACGTCTGGAAGGGAGAGCGGGTGGGGCCTCGGCAGCTCGCGCGGGAGGCGGTACGGATCGAGCGCGAGGTCCTTGGCGAGCGGGGAGGGATCCAGGACCAGTACGCTGCGGCGTACGGCGGCCTCAACCTCATCCAGGTGGAGCGCGACGGCGGGGTTTCAGTCCAGAGCCTCACCGTCGATCACGACGCGCTCGAGACGCTCAACGAACACCTCATGCTGTTTTTTACCGGCATCGAGCGCAGCTCGGGCGAGATCCATGCCCAGCAGGTGAGTGAGATCGAACAGCACTTGGAGGAGTACGACCGGATGCGTTCGATCGCCCTCTCCACGGCCAAGGCCATCGAGGCGCTCGACTTCCCCGAGATCGGGAGACTGATGGACGAGAACTGGCGGCTCAAGAAGCAGCTCACCGGAGGGATCAGCAACCGACGGATCGACCGAGCGCACGAGCTCGCCGCGCGCGAGGGCGCGATGGGCGGTAAGCTCCTCGGTGCGGGCGGGGGCGGCTTCCTCTTCTTCCTGGTGCCACCGGGCCGTCAGCCCGACGTGCGCCGGGCGCTCGAGCGGCTCGGCTTCGCCGCGAAATCGGTACGGCTCGACATCACCGGCAGCACGATCGTCCACGAGGAGTGAGCGCGCGGGACCCCTCCCCGGGGGGGGCGTGCTTAGGGATTCTCGTAGGGCTTCATGGGCGTCGGTTGGGAGTGGCGGCTCTGGTAGAGCTTACCCATCCCCCACCCGATCACGGCCCCGATGACGCCCCCCACGACCGCCCCGATCACGATGTACTCGATCGCGGTCGTGAGGCTGGTTAGGTCGAGGTCGCCGAACTGCTGCAAGAGGAGTGGGACGACGATCCCGAGGACGACCCCGTCCCCCGCGCCGTGAGCCGTTGCGCTCACGATGAACCTCCCGGAGGAGTCTCCTCTCCGAGCTCCGCCGGCTCGGTACCGGGCTCGGCGGTCGGCGTGGTCGGCTCCGGCATCGAAGGGGCCGCTCCGGGCGCGGCGGCCCCGCCCGCCTCCGTGGGCGCGGTCGGAGGAACCTCTCGGGCCGGTTGCAACCGTGGACCGGCCTCGCGGCCACACGTGGCCAAGAGGTAGAGCTCGTAGATCGCGAGCAGGATCAAGACGATGGGAGCGATCGCGAGGATCGAGTACGGCGCCGCAAGCCGGACGTAGAAATTCTCGCTCCAGACGGTGGTACCGGCTCCGTTGATGAGGCTCGCCGTGAGACCGAACACCCCCTCCACCACGTACTGGATCGCGCCGACCGTCCAATTCAACGGAATGCTCGAAAAGGAACCCGCGGTAAAGTAGACGTCCCGCGTCGAAACCGCGAACCCGAAGTAGAACATCTGGAGGCGCGCGTCGCCGACATTGGCCGTGGCGCCACCGTTCGTCCAGGAGTAGAGGAGGTTGAGCGCCTCGTTGAACGTCACGGTGACGGCCGAGGCAGGAGTGGAATAGGCCGAGATGTCCTGTCCGTTCCACAGGACGGTCGGGTCGCCCGGCATGCCGGTAGAGGCGGCGACGCCGGAGGCCGACGCGGGCGCCGCCGACGCGAGGAACGCCGCGGAGGGAACCACCAAAGTGAAGGCGATCACGGTGATCGCGGCTAGGCGAACGCTGCGTGCACGTTCCGGGGGAAGCGACATGGGCCTGGCGGCCGAGCGGCGTCGCACGATATGTACCCTTGGTTGCGGGTGGCAATGAGGGTTGGACCCCTCTCGGGCCTGTGCGGCCCTAGGAATAAGGGCCCGAGTCGTTGCGAGAAGGCCCGAAACGTTCCACCACCCGTGCAAGGTCCGAGGGGGAAAGCAGGTCGGGGTGGAGGTGCACCCACACGCGGGCGTCGTGCTCTCGCGAGGACCGGTCGAACGCGGAGAGTCGTTCGAGCACACGATCGAGCCCGTGGAGCTGGATCAAGTATTCGACGCCCTCGAGGAAGAACGCCGTAACGTGCCGCTCGTTGAGCGAACGGTCGAGAAACGCCGACAACCCATCGAGGTCTCCCGGCTTTAGGGAGAGTCCGCGGCCAAGGACCGAGAGCCAGTAGATGTCGACCGGTCTCGATCCGACGTGAGCCCGCAATCGCTCGGGGGACTCCCGCACGATCAAAATTCCGCGGTGCCCTGCGGCCGTGGCGTCAAGAAACGGCTCGAGGGAAGGGACGAAGGATTTGCCCACTTTGAGCTCGATGCCCGACGGCGGGCTCGGTGGGATGGGCGTCGGGACGGCCTCGGGGACCTCGAGGGGGGTTCGCTCCGGCCCGGGTGCGGGCAGGGCAAGGATCACGGGAGCGGCCTCGGGTTCTTCGAGGCGGCCCTCCTCTCCCTCCAGCTCGGGCCCCATCGCGATCTCTTGCCCTTCGTCTGGGATCGTAGGGAGCGCGCTCGCGGCGGGTTCAGCTACGTGAGCGGTCGGACCGGGGATCGGTTCGGGTACGGCTACCTCTCCCG
>JASHWY010000091.1 GCA_030043835.1 Thermoplasmata archaeon | reverse complement strand
CTCCCTACTACGAACCGCTCCGCAACGTTCGGCTCGCATTCCAGGCACTCGAGTTCGACAAGGCGAGGGCCGAGGTCGAGGCGATCGCCCAGCAGCTGCGGGACGTGGGATCGCGGGTGGAAGGCGATCGGCTGCTCGCGGAGATCGAGCGGCTCATCGAGGACGGTCGGCGCCTCGCCGCTCCTATCGAGCCGTTTTCGGTTCGTCTCACCGCGCTCAAGACCGAGCACGCGACCGCACCGGCCGAAGCGACCCTCACCGGGTCGAGGCTCCTCCACGAGGAGTTGGTCGCGTTCGTGAAGCCGATCCTGGAAGAAAACCTGCGAGGGCTCGAGCGGGATCTCGATACCGCGCGGGCCGCGGGCGTCGACGTGGAAAAGATCGTGGGACCGCTCGGAGAAGCACGGCGGCGTATTGCGCTACCGGTCCCGATCGGAGCGGCGAGCCTCCTCGACTCGGCTCGGACCGAGTTCATCTCGAGCCGAGGGTTCGTCGAGCACGCGGAGCGGGTCGCGAAGCGGGCCCGCGAGGCACTCGCCCAAGCCGAACTCCTTCACGTCGACACCGGGCCGCTCCGCACCTCGATGGAGCGCGTGGAAGAGGTGCTTTCGGAACGGCAGTACGCCCGGGTGATCGAGCTCGGGGGTTCGCTCGAGCGGGAGTTCCACCAGGTCACCTACCAGCATGTCTCGAAGACGCTCGCCCACTTCCAGGCGACCGTGGCCCGCCTTCGCCGGGACGGCGGGGACACGACGGTCGCGGAGAACTTCCTCCACCAAGCCCGCACCGCGCTCGACGAAGGACACCCCATCGAGGCGCTCCAGCTCGCGGGGAAGAGCGAGGCCGAACTCGAACGCGTCGACCTCCAGCGCCAGCTTGCCCAGGGATCGCTCGAGACGGCCGAGCGTTCGCTCTCACGTGCGAAGTTGGACGGGGTCATCGCCGCGTCGGCCGGAGAGGAGTTCGAGGCCGCGAAGGGCGCGTTCGCGAAGCGCGAGTATCTCGAGGTCCTCGAGCACTCGATCGCGGCCTCAGACGCGCTCGGAGCCGCCCGCGAGGGGCACCGCCGGGCCCGCGACGCGCTCGCCTCCGCCGAGGCTCTCATCGCCGAGGCCCTCGCGATGGGAGCGGACGCCTCCCAAGCCCAGGCTCGAGCGGGCGAGGGACGCGCGTCGGCCGAGCGAGGTCACTACTCGGAAGCCGTGCGGGCCGCTCGCGAGGCCAACGAGATGGGACGATGGGCGATCGAGCGCCTGTTCGCTCGACCGCTCGGCGAGCTCCGAGCGCTCATCGAGACCGCTCGCAAGGAGGGTCTCGGCGCGGAGATCGAACCGGTCGAGGCGGTCCTCCACGATGCCGAGACGGCGCTTAGGGGGCGCGAGTGGACGAAGGTCCGCGATGCCGTGGACGCGGCCGGGGTCTCAAGCCGTCGTGCCTTCGAAGCGATCCTGGACGGGCGCTGGCGCGAGATCGAAGCCGAGTTCGCGCGGGGTCATCCCGTGTCGCCGGCCGAAGCCTCCCGCCGCGAGGAGGTCCGTCGGCAGCTTTCCGACTTGAAGCAGCGAAAGGACTTTGGGGCCGCCCTCTCCCTCCTGCGCGTCGAGCTCGACTTGGCGCGACGGCAGCGGCGCGAGACGCTCGAGGCGACCGCGGCCGAATTCAAGAACCGGCTCTGGGTGGGGGAGCGGCTCGGCGTCGACACGACGCCGATGATGCAGACGTTCAGCGAGGCGCGCAGTGCTCTCAACGCCTCCCGCCTCGACGACGCCGAGAAGCTCATCGCGAAGGCGAGCGAAGCGTTGAAGCCGGTGGTCCATGAGCCGCTCTCCCGGCGGATGAGAGAGTTTCAAACGGAGCTCACGTTCGCCGAGGAGGGGCTCCACGTGAGCGTGGGATCCGTGCGCGAGAAGCTCCACGAGATCGAGGAGCTCGAGAAGAGCGGTGGGCTCCTCGAGGCGGGTCGACAGCTCCTCGCCGTCGAGGAGGAGCTCGCGACCTTGAAGTCGCTCCACCGCGAGCTCACGAACCTCCACTACCTCATCGACGCCGCCCTCGCTCGTGCGCAGGAGCGGGGCCGCGACACCACCGAGGCGCGAGCCCTGCTCGCCGAGTCGGTCCGCCTCCGCGAACACGACTACAACGCCGCGCTCCAGAAGGCGAGAGAAGCGCTGCGTAAGCTCCAGGAGGAGGGCCCGGTCGCGGCTAAGGCTGCGGCGGCGACGGTCGTGACGCCGGCCGAGCCCGCCCCCACGACCCCGTCCCCGGAGCCGGCCGCTCCCGCGGAACCGCCGCCTGCCGCTCGTCCGACAAAATACCGTTGGCCGTTTCGGCGGCCCCCGGCGGAACCGTAGCGGGGACTCACGAGCTCGCGAACGCCGACGTCGAGCCGGGAGGGAGGATCCCGGGCACGCCGCGCGGAGGTCCGAGGGGAAGGCGGTCGTACTCGACCGTGTGCTTGATGCCCCGCCGCCTCAGCATCGCCGAGACCTGCTCGGTGATCTGAACGACCTCCTGACAGCGGGCCGGCTTCGTGAAGTAGAACTCCGCCCGCCGTTCGTCGACGATCGGGAAGATGAGGCGAAGTCCAAAGACGTCCTGCCGGTTGTAGCCGGCGGGCTTACGGTTGCCCTTTAGGTCGCGAAGGTTCTCCTCGAGCAGAACCTCGGGGAGGAGCGGGTCCGACTCCTTCACGAACGGTCGGTTCATCTCGACGACCCGCTTGTGGATCTCAGGGTAGACGCGCACAAGGTCGCGGTACGATCGCCTGGGGTCGAGGAGGATGTGGCCGCTGCGAGCCTTGACGGGAGGGATCACACCCCCGCAAGGGTCGGTGCGCTCTTAGGGACTTCGGCCGGCGAGGACCAAGACGGCTCCCGAACCGTTCGCCGACGAAAGGCTCAAAGAGCGGGGTCCCTAACGGGCCCGGGGCGCTCCCGTAGTCTAGTGGTCAAGGATAGAGGCCTCTCGAGCCTCTGACGCGGGTTCAAAGCCGGCCGGCTTCCGCCGATCGGGGAAACTCCCGCCGGGAGCACTAACCCACCGGTGGGCCCGCCCGCCGGACCCATCGAGCCTCGGTGAGGGCTCCGCCCTGGTTTCCTGGGAGGCTTAAGGACGGGTCAAGGGTGCCCGGCCATTGGCTCGGTCGGTATGAGACCGTCGGGTCGCGGATGGAACCGTGAGGAGCGATCGGGGAGGAACCTTGAACGGACGGTCGTGGCCCTCACTGCGGCTGGGTCGAACGGAGTCAGGACCCGAGTGTCTCCCGTTGGTAGCGGACCAACCAACGATGGAGTCGGTCGATCTCGACGGCCGAGGGCCCGGAACGCCGATTGGATCGCGGCTAGGGTATTGAGAGTCGATCGCGTGAGGGCGCTACCGTGCGAGCGGAGTACGTGATCGTGGTCTCCGAGATGGACCCCGTTGCGCCGCGCGTCGCAGCGCACTGGGGAACTCCGCCGGCGACCGGATGGTCCGTCGACGGAGCCGCAGTGCGTCAGCTTCGCCCCGGCGTACTCGTCCTCCGGCGGGCTCAGCGCCACGTCCACGACGAGCGGCTGGACGCTCGCTTGCCTACGGCTCTGCGCGAGGAACAGGTCTCGATCGTGTTCCCGTCCGTTCACCGAAGCGAGCAGAACGTGCCGTGCCTTACCGTCCATCCGCTGGGCAATCCGGGGACCGCCGCCGAGATCGGCGGGCTTCCCGGCTCGTTCGTTCCCACCCATCCCGCCCTCATGGTCGCGGCGCTGCGGGCGCTCGCTCGCGAGGCCCCCGCGATCGGCCTAAAAGCGACGTACGAGGCGACCCACCATGGGCCGTACCTCGAGCTTCCATCGTTCTTCGCGGAGATCGGATTCGGAGACCGACCGGATCCTCCGGCGGCGGCGGTCCGTCTTCTCGCGTCGGTCCTTCCCGACCTTGAGCCTACCGAAGGGGATCGCGTCGCGCTCGGCGTCGGGGGCGGTCATTACGCGCCCCATTTCACCGACCTCGCCCTTCGGCGGCGCTGGGCATTCGGCCACATGCTGTCTCGACACGCCCTCTTGACGCTCACCGCCGAAGCGGCTCGTGCCGCGTTCGCCGCAACGGCGGGGGCCGAAGGCGTACTCTTCGCCCGGGCCCAAGACGCCGAAGACCGGAGCGTCGCCGGCCTCGGCCCGCGGCTCAAGGACGGGGACTCACCGCGCCGCGAGGAAGACGGCCACCCTAGTGGCGACGCTCGCCTCGCTTCTGGAACATGATCGCGCCCGACCGGTAGACCGCCTTTCCGAGGCGGACCTGCTGGGTCGACGCGACGTTCGGCGAGCGTTCCGCGAGCATCAAGCTCTCCACGATCTGACGGAAGAGCGCGCTCTGGTTGATCTCGGGGTGCCGAGCGAGGAACTGTTCCTCCTCCGGCGTGATGGTGATGTTCTTTCGCAGCATCCCTTCGGCCGGCGCCTCGGCCTTGGTCCGCAGTCGCATGCCGACCCGACCCCAATGCGCGTATAAATGCGTATTGGTTCATGCGTATGGGTCCACATCTCGCCCCTTTCCGGGGTCGCGGCTATTTCGGGGCCGTTCGACGCCGTGGAAACGCTCCCAGCGGCCCGGTGAGCACCGTCACTTCCGAGCGGCGGTCCATCGCGGTGTTGGCCGCCCTTTGGACGTCGCGAGGGCGGACCGCGCGCAGCACGGCCGGCCATCGAGCCCAGTAGTCCGCGGCTAGGTCGTAGTAGGCGACCTCGACCGCGAGCTCGTGAGCGTCGGCGGTCGATTCCAGCGAGAGGGGGATCTGCCCAATCGCACTTTCCCGAATCCGGTCGAGCTCGGACGAGCTCACCGTCGTATCTTCGAGCCGGGCGATCTCGGAGCGTACCATGGGAACGACCTTGCGCCACCGGTCCGTGCCGGTTCCGGCCTGGGCGACCCAGTACCCTCCGAACCGCATGGCTTCGAGCGAGCTCGAGGCGTGGTAGGCAAGACCCCCCCGTTCTCGCACCCGCTGGAAGAGGCGGGAGAGGAGGGGTCGACCCCCGAGCACCTCGTTCGCGAGGTACGCGGCGGGGTACTCCGGGGAGCCTCGCGCGATGGAGGAACCTCCTATGCGCACCTCGACCTGGGAGCGACCCGGTAGGTCGACCTCACGGCGGACCGGTCGATGGGAGGAGAATCGGGGAACCGTAAGGTGGGGCCCCTTCGCCTCTGCGAACCCGCGGAAGTACGCTTTCGTCGCGGCGAGCACCGAGGTCGTCCGGGCGGGCGCTGTGACGATAAGGTGCGCCCCTCCGCTCGGGTAGTGCGTCCGATGGAAGCGAACAAGATCGGCTCGAGTGATTCGGGCCAGCGAGGCCCGGGTTCCCCGACCGGTAGTGCGGTATGGGTGCCCGTCCGGGAACGTCGCGCGAAGGAACTCGTACTCGGCTCGCCCGCCCGGCTGCGACATCTCCCGGAGGCGGCGCTCGAGCGCCTGGCGCCGGACCCGAGAGATGTCGGCCACGTCGAACCGAGGGCGAAGGACGACGTCCGCGAGCAGCCCCAGGAGGGGCTTCCACTCGTCCGCCGGCCCCCAGATCGTGATCTCTGCGGACTCCGGCGCACACTGGTAGGCGAGGGTCGCACCGGCCCGGTCGAGCCTCCGGGCGAGAGCGACGCGATCGTAAGGCCCCGCCGCGGCCGTCACGAGCTGGTTCACGAGGCGAGCCGTCCCGGCGTTGGGAGGACTCTCAAACCCCCAGCCCCCGGGACCGATGTACGTCGCCGAAAAGCTCGCGGCACCGGCGGGAGGAGCCTGGCGCACGATGGAGAGCCCGTCGGCCCTTTGGGAGTACTCGACCCGCAGAGGATCGCTAGACTCCCGCATGGGGGACCTCCGTGATGGGGGTGTATCGGACGACTACGCGAGACTCATCGCGAAAGAGTTCGCGCGCCCGGTCCCTCACCTCGGGAGCCCGAACGCGTAGGAGCGACCGGTAGATCTCCTGCTCGTAGGCGAGGCTTCGAAGCACGGAGAAGTAACCCAGGCGAAAGCCGGTCCGCGAGGCTCCCTCATACGAGAGCGCCGCTCCGCGCCGGATCTTCGCGCGAACGTCGTCCATCTCCGTCGCGGTGGGGCCGCTCTTCGCGAACTGCTTCAGAAGGTCCCCGATCGCCGTCTCCAGCCGGTCGAGCGGGATGCCGGCAGCCGCAAGCGCTTGGATCGTGAAAAGGCTGGGATTGACCCGTGGCCTCCACTCGCTCGTCGCCCGGACCGCAAGGCCCCGGTCGACGAGACCGCGATAGAGGCGGGCGTTCGGGTGCTCACCCGCCCGGCCCCAGCCGCTGCTCGCGGTAAAGAGGCGGGTTTCCCCGCCCAAAATTGCGTCGACGATCATCGTAGCGGGCGTCGCGGGGTCGTCGACCGCGGGAGCGCGCCAGCCGATCTGGAGGTACGGGTTCGTCCCGGGTCCCGAAAGCTCGGACCGTCGTTCCCCGTGGGCGGCAGGTTCGACCTCCCTCACGCCCACGTCCTCGCCCCCGGACGGCAACCGGGAGAATCGACGACGCACGTCGCGAGCGACGTCGCGGAGATCGAATCCCCCGCAGACAGCGAGGACCGCGTTACGGGTTCCGTAGAATCGGCGGTAGTAGCCGCGGAGCTCGGCGGGGGTCATCTGCTCGATGTCCTCGCGTCGTCCGAGCGCGTCCCATCGGTACGGATGGACCCGAAAGGCGAGGGCGAGCAGTTCCTCCTCGACGCGGAACTCCGGCCAGTTCTCGTTCCCCTCGCGCTCCGAGAAGATGACGGTGCGCTCCCGCTCCACCTCAGGGTCCGTGATCAGTGCTCGAGTCATCCGGTCCGACTCGATGTCGAGGGGCACGGCGAGGTGCTCGCGCGGGACCGTCGTGTAGTACGCGGTGAAGTCGGTGTCGGTGAACGCGTTGAGCTCTCCGCCGACGCCGACGACCGCACGGTCGATCTCTCCCTTTCCGTACCGCGGCGACCCCTGGAAGAGCATGTGCTCGACCCAGTGCGAGGCCCCGGTGAGCCCGGGCCGCTCGTTCCTCGACCCAACGCGGTACCAGACCCACACACTGGCGGCAGGGCTCTTCGGTTGCGGCGCGAGAAGTACCCTAAGGCCGTTCGGGAGGGTGAACGCGGTGACCTTAGGCTGGGGGACCCCATCCGGCACCATCGACGGGAGCCGAGCTTCGACGGCATATAACCGACCACGAACGTTCGGGTCACCCGCTGGCATTCCAGGGTGGAGAGCTCAGGGTCCCCCTCTAACGCAACGATTATGCGAGCGGTTCCGCCATCGGACGGCGTGCTGCCGGCGCTCCGCCTGGTCCGCGCGGGGAACCTCGGGGTATCGTTCGTCGGGACGATCGTGGGTGGCCTCGCCGCCCGAGGGACGGGGATCGAGGCTCCGGTCACGTTCTGGATCGAGATCCTGCTCGCTGCCATTTCGACCGCGTGCATCACAGGCGGAGGAAACGTCGTCAACGATCTTCTCGACCGGGAAGTGGACCGGACGAACCACCCGGACCGACCGCTGGTGACCGGGGCAGTCTCGGTGCGCTCGGCGGAGGTGCTCGCTGTCGCGCTCTTTGTGGCGGGCGTGGCCGTCGTGGTACCGGTCATCCTCGCCATCCCGCTCGTTGGACTGATCCTCGCGATCGCGGTCGCGTCGCTCCTCGCCTACGAGTTTCGGTTCAAGGCCCGGGGGTTCATCGGGAACGCGGTCGTTGCGTTCCTCACCGGGATGGTGTTCCTCTATGGCGGCGCCGTCGGGGGACACATAGAGCTACTCGCTCCGTTTGCGGCGATGGCGTTCCTTGCCACCCTGAGCCGGGAGGTCATCAAGGACATGGAGGACGTCGCGGGGGACGTCGGGCGGAGCACGCTCCCGAAGACGCACGGAGTCCCGTTCGCGACCGGTACCGCGCGCTCAGCGGTCGGTGTAGCGGCGGCGTTGAGCATCCTTCCGGTCGTCTGGTTCGTCTCCCTGACCTCGGTCGTGGGGATTATGTACGTCGTCCTGGTCGCCTGCGCGGACGCAATCTTTTGGGTGTCGATCCGGTACCTTCCCGAGCGTCTCCACTACGAGCAAACGATGAGCAAGGTCGCGATGACGGTAGCCCTCTTCGCCTTCGTGGCGGTGGCGTTCCGTTGAGCGCGAACCCACCGTTGGGGCGGGTCGAGCGGTACCTCGCCCAAGAGCTCGCCCGGGGTCCCCTCCACTTCACGCTCATCGACCCGGACAAGTCGCCCGGAGAACGCGCGGCGTCGATCGCGAAGGGAGCGGTCGCACTCGGCAGCAGCGCGATCCTGCTCGGAGGTTCGACGGGAATCTCGCGCGACGTGATGGGGCGTGCGGCCGGGGCCGTCAAGGCTTCGGTCAACGTGCCGGTCATCATCTTCCCGGAGGGACCCGATTCGCTCGCCCCGGAAGCCGACGCGGTCCTGTTCATGAGCATGCTCAACTCGCGGAACCTCGATCTCGTGATTCGGGTCCACGCCCGCGCTGCGCCGTTGGTCCGCTCGATGGGACTGGAACCGATTCCGTTGGGATATCTCGTCATCGCGCCCGGGATGCGGGTCGGCGAGGTGGGCCAGGCGGACACCGTGGACCGGGACGACCTCGCGGGGGCCACGGGCTACGCGCTCGCCGCCCAGTTTCTCGGGATGCGGTACGTCTATCTGGAGGCGGGAAGCGGGGCTCCCGAGCCGGTCCCCGACGCCATGGTGAGGGCCGTCCGCAAAGCCCTCACGATCCCGGTCGTGGTCGGAGGAGGCATCCGGTCGGCGACCGAGGCGGCCCCCCTCCTCGCGGCCGGCGCGAACGTTCTCGTCACCGGATCCGTCACGGAGGAAGAGGGGCTTGGAGAGGGATTTCGCGGGGTCCTTTCGGAGGTACGGCGCGCCCGTGGCGGCTGAGCCTCCTCCCCCGGGACAAGGTGCCCGGCGACAGGTCCATCGCGGCCACCTCCTGTTCACGGTGCCGAGCCCCCCGCTCGCCATCGGACTGATCGTTCTCCTCGGCCTCGCTCTCTCGCTGCTCTTCTTCTACCCGTCTTGGACCCGGATCGCCGAAGGGGTTCTCTTCGTGTTCGCCGGACCGGCGCTCGTCGCGGCGGCGGTTACGACCCCGCTCACGACGGCCGTGGGCGGCCGGTTCGAGTTCCACCGCTCGGTGTTCCTCGCCCTGGCGGTGCTGCTCCTCGAACTCCCGATCACCGTCGTCTGGCTCGCTGCGCTCAAGGCGTGGCCCTCGACCGTCCCGGGCCTCATGTTTCTCGGAGGGTTCCTCGCCGCCCCGGCTTTCTGGTTCCGCCAGATGAGCCTCTTCGGCGTCGGGCGCACGAACCACGCCCGGATGCTCCCGGTTTCGCTTATTCAGCCCCTAGTGTTCCTCGCGGGCTTCTTCGTGATGGTGCCGCCGGGCGTCGCGGTCCTCGTCGCCACGCTCGCGTTTCTCGTGCTCGCGTTCGGAGCGTGCGTCATGCTCATTCGGGCTTCCGACCGGCCGATGCGCCGGGAGTTCCAGAGCTCGGGGGTCGCCCTCATCCGCCCGTTGCTCGACCACGTGAGCTACCGCGACCCCGAGGCGACCCGCGCCCTCGAGGCGTTCTTCCTCAAGTCCGCGATCCCCGCGGAAGTGATGGTGAGCCTCCTCGGGTTCTTCCGGGACGGGATGGCCCACGCCACCCTCGTCCTGCCGACGGTGCATCCGGGACCGTTCGCGACCCTCGGCGCGAGCGACCTCCCGAGAAAGCTCTCGGAGCAGCTCGGGCCCGAAGCCGGCACCGTGCTCGTCCCGCATACGCCCTGCGACCATGACCTGGACCTTCCCTCACAGTCCGAGGTGGACCGAATCGGCGCCGCTTCGCGCGAGCTTCTGCGCAGCCTAGGAGGGCGCCTTGCCGCCCGAGCGAGCCCTCTCGTCTCCCCCTACCCCGGGAGCCTCGCGCGTGCCCAACTCCTCGGCGACGTGGCGCTCGTCGTCGTGAGCCAGGCGCCCCAACCGACCGACGACATCGCCTTCAGCGTCGGCGACCGGATCGTTCGCGAGCTCGGGCTCCAAGAAGGGCCCCGGATCGCGCTCGTCGACGCCCACAACTCGTACGTCGAGGGCCAGGGCGACATCGTCTACGGGACCCCGACGGCCGAAAAGCTCCTCGCCGACACCAAGGCGGCCGTTCGCGCCGCGATGGCCCAAGCAATCGACGGCCCGATTTCGGTCGGCGTTGCCGTCCGTTCCGGCTTCACGATTCGGGAGGATGGGATCGGGTCGCAGGGAATGCGCGCGCTCGCGGTGCGGGTCGGGGGGACGACGACGGGCTACCTCGTCATCGACGGTAACAATCTCATGATCCGACTTCGAGACCCGATCGTTTCGGCGATGGAGGGACTGGTCGACGTCGCCGAAGTGCTCACGACCGACAACCACGTCGTGCACGAGGTCGACGGGGGGATCAACCCGCTCGGGGAGCGCCACTCGGTCGACGCCTTCTGCCGGGAGGCGAAGGAGGTGATGGCGGCGGCCGTCGCGGATCTCGCCCCCTCGGACGTTCGCTTCGGAACGGTCAGCGTTCCGGCGGTCAAGGTTCTCGGGCCGAACTACACCGCTCGCCTTTTGACCTCCCTCGGGGACACGCTCTCGATGTTCACGAACATGTTCGCCGCGACGTTCCTCCTCCTCGTCGCCGGTTCGCTCGCGGTCGCGTTCGCCCTCAAATAAGGAGAGGACCGTGGCGTCGTCCGAGCCCTCTTCGCCCGAGGCCGCCCTCGCGCTCGGCGACGACGCGGCGTTCCGTCTCCTCGCCCAGCTCGTGTCGATCGCGCCCACGAACGTAGAGGACCCCGGGCACAAGCGGTGGGAGAAGCCGAACTACCTTCGGGCGTCCGACGCGATCGTGCGGGCCGCCCGGGCGTTCGGGCTCGCGACGAGGGTCTACGACCCCGTGGTCGCGGGCGACATCGTTGGAGATTGGCACGGGCTTCCCCGCCCGAACGTTATCGTCGACCTCAACATCGATGCCCCGTCGACCGTTCTCGTCCTGGCCCACTACGACGTCGTGCCCGTGCCGACCGAGCAGCTCGCGCGCTGGAAGAGTCCTCCGCACACCCTAACGTACCGATCGGACGGTCGGCTCTATGGGCGCGGCTCGAACGACGATCTGGGGAGCGGCGTGGTCGCATCGCTGCTCGCGATGCGGCGGCTTTCCGACGCGGAGGACCTCTCACGGAACGTCCGGCTCGTCGCCGCGTGCGACGAGGAGACCGGAGGCGAAGGCGGGATCGAGGCGATCAAGGCGCACGACGCGACGCTCCCGTCCAACGATCCCGGGCGGATCCTCTCGGCCGACGTCGCGCTCATCCCGGACGGAAGTCCATGGACGACCGTCGGATCGAGCGGAGTCGCGTTCCTCGACGCCTCGTTCTCGCGACGCGTGAGTCTCGCCGACGCCCTCGCCTACGGCGACACGCTCGTCGGACTGCACGAGGTGGCCCGGACCTGGCGATCGGTGTACGCGTCGCCCGACTGGCCCGACCGTCACGCCCCCGATCCGGTCATCACGGGACGAGCCACCGTGACCCGATTCGACCTGAGCGCCCTGCCGCCCGACGGAGAGCGGGTCCGTCTCGTCGCAGCCCATGCGGAGACGGAAGCGGCCAACCAGATCCCTCGGGCCGTCACGATCGTTTTCTCGGGGCCCGAGATTGAGCGATCGTCCCTACGGGCCCGGCTCGAGCCCCTCCTCGCCCCTCCGTTTCGCCTCGAGCCGGCGGGCGCGTCCGCGCTCGCTCCCATCCCCGGGACCTTGGCTCTCCAGCTGATTGGAGAGGCTGCGCACGGCGGCTACCCGCACCGGGGCCACAACCCGGTGCCTCCCACGTTCCGGCTCCTTAAGGCGGCGGTGGACCGCGGCTGGGTCGACCCGGCCTCGGTCGGGGAAGCCACGTACGCCGTCGATCTGCGACTCATCCCCGAGATGGAGCTGGCGAAGGGCCTCGCGGCGGCGCTCTCGTACGTACGGTCGTGGGCCGCCGTGCGTTCTCCGTCCGCGCGGATCGAGGCTCCGCCGGCGCGCTGCCGATCCGGCTACGCGCTTCCCGTCGATCACCCGGCGGCGAGGAAGCTCGAGAGGATCCTTGAGGAAACTCTTAACGCCCACGGCGTCCGCGGGGAATACGGCGGCACGGACGCGAGCGCGCTCGTAGGCCTTGCGACCCCGAAAGGCGAGCCGCTGCCGGCGCTCGTCTTCGGCAGCATGGACCCCGACTCCCACATCCACGACGCCGAGGAGAGCACCGACCCGCGGCTCATCGCGGGGGTCGCCGCGACGATCGAGCGGTTCGTCCGGGAGCCCTGAAGGGACGCCGTGCTGATCCCGATCCTCGCGAGCGCGCTCGCGGTCCTCTGGATCCTCCTTCCGGCGTACATCGCGAACGCCCTCGCGACGCTCCCGGGGGGTCGGGGACCCCCGATGGACTTCGGAAAGACCTCCTCGCGCGATGGCCAGCGGATCCTCGGCTCCTCGAAAAGCTGGTCCGGCTTCCTCGTCGCGGGGTTCGGCGCGATCCCCTTCGGCCTCATCGAGGCGTGGGTGATCCTGCTCGCCCCGCCGAACCTAAAGCTCGTTCCGGAGTTCGCCCCGACCGTCCTTGCCGCAGTCCCCGTGGTCGCGCTCCTCACGTTCGGGGCGATGGCCGGCGACCTCCTCGGCTCGTTCATTAAGCGGCGTCTCAAGCGAACGAGCGGCGCTCGAACGCTCCTCCTCGACCAGCTTCCGTTCGTGGTCGTCCCGATCGCGTTGGGGCTCGTCCTCGACCCGGGTCTCTTCGTTCCGACCTTCGTGAGCTGGGAAGCGGTCTTATGGGTCGTCGTCTACACGCTCGGGTTGCACGCCGGCTTCAACTGGGTCGGCTTCAAGCTCGGCGTCAAGAAGGTGCCCTGGTGACAACGGACCCCGCGGCCTCCGCACCGGCCGTCAACGAGCTCGTCCGGCTCCTGAAGGATTCCGGGGCCGTTCGGTTCGGGGATTTCACGCTCACCTCGGGCGCGAAGAGCGACGTTTACATTGACGTGAAGCGCGCCTGGACCGACCCCGAACGGCTCGACACCCTCGCCCGAGCCCTCGCTGGGCGCCTCGGGACCCCGGACCGCCTCGCGGGCATGGAGCTCGGCGCCGTGCCGCTGGTGGTGGCGGTCGCCCTTCGCACCCACCGTCCGTTCGTGGTGCTGCGCAAAGTCACCAGGGACCACGGTACGCGCCAGCCGTTCGAGGGAGAGATCCCGACCGGCTCGCGCGTCCTCCTGATCGAGGACACCTCGACCACAGGAGGCAGCTCCGTCCGATCGATCGAGATCATCCGCGCCGCCGGCGGCACCATCGACCGAGCGCTCGTCGTCGTCGACCGGGAGAGCGGGGCGCGAGAGGCGCTCGCCGCGGTCGGGGTCCGGCTCGAACCGCTCGTCACCCTCTCCCAGCTCGTGGGAGCTCGTCGGTGAGCGGTGTCCTGAGGGCGGACGGTACGGTCCACGTCGCGGACCCTTCGCAAGCGAGTCAGGTCTACGCGAAGGGGTTCTTCGGGACCCCAGACCGGGATGGCGGGCTCGCGCTCGACCGCTACGAGGGGGTTTACCTCGCGGAGATGGCACGACTGGACCTCAACGACGCGAGGGGACGGAGGGTCGCGTGGCCCGTCTCGTACCGACGGGCCGTGCGCGTCGATCCCGAGTTCCCGGTCCGATACCTCGTCTATCGCGACCTCCGCCAGCGAGGGTACGTCGTCCGGGCGAGCCCGCCGCCGATCGCGTTCACGGTGCTCCCGCGGGGCGGGACCCTCCACAAGACCCCTTCCCGGTACTGGGTGGAGGCGTTGAGCGAACGGGTCCCGTTCGACCTCGCTCGAGTCCTCGACCTCGCCGACCGAGCGCAGAGCGCGAAGAAGGTCCTCCTGGTGGGCGTGGTGGACGAGGAGTCCGACTTAACCTACTACCGGGTTCGGCGTTCCGCTCCGAACGGGGCCCTTCCCGCGACCCCGCTCGCCCGGCCGACGGAAGGCTGGCTCTCCGAGGACCGCGTGACGGTTCACGCCCCCGACGCGGTCGCCGAGCTCGGGAAGGCGCTCGCCTACGGAAGCCGCGTCGGCGACCGGCTCGAGCTGAGCCTTCTCGAGGCGGCGTACCTCCTCGACACGGGGCAGTTAACGCTCCGGGACTCGAAGTCGGGGCGGTCGGTGTCCCGAGACCGTCTCGAGCGACGGGCGCGACGTCTCGACCCCAAGTTCTTCGAGCGCCTCGCCGCCTATCGGGACTTGAGAGGACGAAGGCTCGTCGTGAAGACGGGGTTCAAGTACGGAGCCCACTTCCGCGCCTACCCGAGGAATCCCGAGCACGCTCACGCCCGCTACCTCGTGAAGGCCGTTCCCTCTTCCCACGTGACCGCCTGGCCCGAGGTCGCCGGAAGCGTTCGGGTAGCCCAGGGCGTCCGCAAGCAATTCGTGGTCGCTGGGGTCGCCCCCGACGCGAAGGTCCGGTTCCTCTCGCTCGAGCGCGTTCGCCCATAGGGCGAGCGATCGGACGGGGAGAAGAGCCCTCCTCTCAGGAGCGTCGGGGCGGGCGCGATGCTACCGTCGCGGTCGCGATCGACCGGAGCCAACGTTCGATCGATCCCGGCCGTGACGCGGGCGCGAGGTGCTCCTCGACGGCGCTCCCCACGATGACCCCGTCGGCCCCGCTCGCGAGGGCCCGGGTCGCCGTCCATCGGTCGCGGACGCCGAATCCCACGAGGACGGGGAGCCGCGGCTTAGTCTCGTGGGACGCCCGCACGAGAGGGGCAAGGTCGATATCGGCACGGCCCGACGTACGACCGGTCGTCCCGTAGCGGGAGACGAGGTAGAGGAACCCTCTCGAACGCGATGCGATGATCCTAAGCCGGTTCGAAGAGACGCCCGGGGCGGCCAACAGGACGAGGCTTAACCCGGCGGCCCGTGCGGCGCGGGAGAAGGGGCCGCTCTCTTCGAGCGAAAGGTCGGGGACGATCAGTCCCGAGGCTCCGGCGGAGGCGAGGTCCCGCGAGGCGCTCGAGAGTCCCCGGTGCCAGAGCGGGTTCGCGTACGTCATCACGGCCACGGGAAGCTCACGGCTCGCCTCCCGGCACGCTTCCTTGAGATCGCTCCACGTTGTCCCGTGCCGGAGCGCGCGCGCGTGGGCGGCCTCGAGCACCGGCCCGTCCGCGATGGGGTCCGAGAACGGGAAACCGAGCTCGAGCGCGCTCGCCCCTCCGTTCCGAAACGCTTTCACGATCGCGCCGAGGCGTCGCATCCTCGCGCGGTCGACGAGGAGATAAGGGACGACGATCGGGCGGCGCTCCTGGCGGGCCAAATCGAGGGCGCTAGCGAGCGTCGGCGTGGAGCACCACCTCGAGGTCTTTGTCGCCTC
Source organism: Thermoplasmata archaeon (assembly GCA_030043835.1). Taxonomy (GTDB): domain Archaea; phylum Thermoplasmatota; class Thermoplasmata; order Lutacidiplasmatales; family UBA184; genus Lutacidiplasma. Next base: position 416 of record JASHWY010000091.1, on the reverse strand, counting down.
GGCCCGAGAGCGTCACCACGATCTCGTGGGACTTGGGCCGTCGGCGCGCTTCCCGGACGGCCGCGAAGATCGCGTGGGCCGGCTCGAGCGCCGGCAGGATCCCCTCGTCCTCGGAGAGCCAGTGGAACGCCCGGAGCGCCTCTTCGTCGTGGACGGCGACGTACCGGACGCGCCCCGAGTCGCGGAGCCAGGCGTGCTCCGGCCCGACGCCGGGGTAGTCGAGGCCGGCGGAGATGCTCTCCGTCTCCGCGACCTGACCGTCCCGGTCCTGCAGGACGTAGGAGAAGCTCCCGTGAAGTATGCCGGGCGCTCCGAGCGTCAGCGACGCGGCCCCCTGGCGCGATCGCCGGGGTCCTCCGGCCTCGACACCCAGGAGCTCGACCTTCGTACCCAGAAGCGGGTGGAACGTTCCGATC
>JASHWY010000090.1 GCA_030043835.1 Thermoplasmata archaeon | reverse complement strand
TAGTCGAGCGACGGGACCGTCGTCTCGCAGACCGTGCGGAAGCTGTCGCACTCCTCCATCACGAGCGGGAAGAGCCGGGCCGCGTTGCGCGTTCGTATCGCCGCCTTCATCCGCGCAAGGCGCGCCGGAATCTCTTCCTGGCGGCGAGCGTACTCGGGGCTCGTGAGCACGCTGGCCTGCATCGCGTCGGCCGAGCGGACCTCCTTTACGGGGGCCCGTTCGACCAGGACGAGGAGGTCGACGAGGGACGGCCAGTGGTCCCAGCGGAAGAGGGGGCGCGCGTAGCAGTCCCCCCCGTCCGGCCGGACTCCGGCCCGCCATTCGACGAACCCTCCGAAGACGGAGCGAGACGCGCTCCCGGAACCAAACCGTGCGAGTCGGGAGAGCTCCCGGTCGGAAGGACGAAGGCCGGCGGCGAGGGTCGCGGCCCCGGCGAGCGCTGCGAACCCGCTCGCGCTCGACGCGAGGCCGCTCGCGGTCGGGAAGTTGTTCTCGGAGTGCACGTCGGCCTTCGTCTCGATGTGGGCCAGGGCGCGGACCCGGTCCAAGAACGCGACGACGCCCTCCCGGGGACCGCCGGTCGCCACGGTTCGGTTGAGCGAGACCGTGTCTTCCGCGAGGGAGGGGTCGAACCGGACGCGGGTCCGGGAGCGCAGCCGATCGAGCGTCACGGAGAGCGACGAATTGTACGGGATGGCGAGCGTCCGGTCTTTGAGCCCCCAGTACTTGACGAGCGCGATGTTCGGCGGGGCCTCGTACGTGACCCCCGCGCGGAGAAGGCGAGTCATCGGTTCTACGTTGGGACGGCCGCGCGCAGTACTTATCCGCGCCGGCTTCTCGGGTGGCACCGTGGCGCGACGGGCTCCCGAACCCGAGCCTCGTCCCGTCCCGCCGCTCCCGGACCTCCTGCACGCGGCGCGTCGCGGCTTCCACCACGAGGTCGGTTTTTCGATCGACGCGGAGCACAGCGGGCACGGGTTCTGTACGGTTCAGGGGAAGGTCGAGCACCGGCACCTCAACATCAATGGGGTGGTCCACGGCGGCGTCTACGCGACGATCCTCGATACGGCGATGGGCGGCGCGGTCGTCTCGCTGCTTCGCGAGGGAGAGACGACCGCGACGACGAGCCTCTACCTCGAGTTCCTGCGGGCGGCGCGCGAGGGCGACACCCTGACGGCCCGCGGGGACGTCCTGCGTCGCGGTCACCACATCGCCTTTGCGGAGGGGAACTTGACCGACGAGAACGGCCTTCGCCTGAGCCAGGCCCGGGGAACCTGGTACATCTGGTCCGCGGACGGCGGTCCGTCCCGTCCCCCGGTCGGCCACCGGAGCGGCTAAGGACCGGGAAGTCGGCGCCGGAGCCGGTCGACGAGCTCGAGCCGTTCGAGACCTTTCGCCAGCCCCCGGTCCCCTTCGGGAACGGGGTGCGACCGGTAGAAGTCACGGAGTTCCTCGGACCGTCCGAGCCCCAGGTACGGCGTCGAGAACTCGAGGAAGGTCGAGAGGAAGCCGGTCCCACGGAAGAGATCAACGAGACGGGGCAGCTTCTCTTTGAGCCACATCCAGCTGACCGCGCGACCGAGTGGATTCACCGCGGCCTGGAGGGCGACCGTCTGGACGTGGCCGCGGTTGATCATCCCGGAGAGCGCGAGGTCGAGCGTCTCGCGGAGGAGCGTCGGCTCGCCCGTCCACGGGAGGGCCCGTTCGAGCCGAAGCGTCTCTGCCTCCGGCCGGGCCCGCTCCGCGAGCAGCCGCCGAAGGTCGTTATAGCCGGCGACGCCGCCGACCCGGGCGTGAGCGACCGCGACCGCGGACCGTAAGTCGGGGTCCACGCGCTCCCACTCGGAAAAGCGCTTCGCGAGCTCGCTCGCGAACGAACGATCGATCCGGACCCGGGTGGACGCGAGCTGTCCTCGGAGGGTTCCCGCTTGGGGTGGTTCTCCGGGTCGCCGGTCGACGCCGATCCGGTCGAACTGGTCGGCGTGGAACCGACGGGCGAGGTCCTGGACGGAGGGCAGCTCCGGAAACGTAAGGGCGAGCAGGCCGACCGAGCTGTTGATGGACGCGACGACCAGGCGATCTGAGGTCGACCCGAGATGGGAGAGCGAGCGGACGAACTGTTCCCAGTCGACGTCGCCCGAGATCAAGAAGGCGAGAAGGTCCTCGAGGACGATCCACCGATCTTCCGGGGAGCGAGCGGGAAGAGCGGTCAAGAGCCGCTCGAACAGCGGAGGGTCGTAGTGGGTCCGGTAGAAGCCGACCGCGCCCGGGTTTAAGTGCACCGTAGTCCCCGGCGGGGCCGGGATGGTCGTGGCTGGGGTGTCGAAGCGGAACCGCTCGCGCTTCCCGCCGACATCGATCGTCATGGGGATCGGCCAGGGAGGGGCGTCGCGAGCCCCTCGGAAGGTGAACTCCCGCTGCGAGAGCTCGAGGCCGTTCGGGCCCTCGCGAACCGAGACGACCGGTAACCCGGGACGGTCGACCCACGGCTCGACGATCGGCCGAACCCGCTCGCTAGCGGCGAGCTCCAGCGCTTCCCAGAGGTCCTCGGTGCGGGCGTTCGCGTAGCAGAACCGGTTCAAGTACCGCGTCACGCCGCGACGGAAGACCTCCTCACCGAGGTACGCCTCGATCATGGCGAGCACACTCGACCCCTTGCCGTAGCTGATCTCGTCGAAGATCTGGTTGATCTCCTCGGGTCGCTCGACGCGAGCGCGGACGGGATGGGTCGCGATGAGGGAATCCCCGGCGAGCGCCGCCCCCATCCCGTCCGTCCGCAGGAAGAAGTCGCTGCGCGCCTCGATCGAGGGCTCGAGCCGGTCGCTGACCTTCGTCTCGAGGAACGACGCGAAGCTCTCGTTGAGCCAGATGTCGGTCCACCAGGCCATCGTGACGAGGTCGCCGAACCACTGGTGCGCAATCTCGTGGGCGATCGTCTCGAAGACGTCGCGCCGCTCGGACGAGCCGGACCGATCGTCGATCAGGAGCCGCATGTCGCGGAACGTGATCGCTCCCCAGTTCTCCATCCCTCCGAACGCGTGCTCGGACAGCGCGATCAGGTCGAGTTTCGGAAGCGGGTACGGGATGCTGTAGTACTCCTCGAACGCCGCCAGGATCCGCGTCGCGGCTTGGAGCGCAAACCGCCCCGACTCGCCGCGGCCGGGTGGGGTCAACACGCTCACGGCGACCCGTCCCGACCGGTCCTCGATCCGGTCGAAACGGCCGACGCCGAGATAGAAGAGATACGTTGACATCGCCGGCGTCGGGGCGAACGTCCAGAGCCGTTGCGATCCTTCGTCCGTGACCGACGTCGCCGGACTGTTCGCGACGACGTCGAGCCCCGGGGGAGCGGTGACCGTGAGGTGGATCCGCGCTTTCCGGTCCGGCCGGTCGAGGCATGGGAAGATCTTCCGCGCGCCGACCGGCTCGCACTGGCTCGTGAGAACGTACCCGTCGGCGTTGCCGCTCTTGAAGAGGCCGACCAACTGCTGCTGGGAGGCGGTCCCCGCGAACTCGATCGTGACCGGTCCGCGCCCCTCGAGCGAGCTCAACGTAAGTTCCTGGAGGGTCGGCTCGAGCCG
>JASHWY010000089.1 GCA_030043835.1 Thermoplasmata archaeon | reverse complement strand
TCTGCATCAGTTTGTCAGACGCCTCGGTGACCGAGATGAACAGAGAGCGTTCGCCGCGCTCCGCCCCCCGAACGAGGAACTCGAGCGCGAGCGTTGTCTTCCCCGTCCCCACGCTTCCCGCAACGAGGACCATGTTGCCGCGTGGGATCCCTCCTCCCAGGATGCTGTCGAGCCCTTCGATCCCAGTGGCGCACCGCTCGAGGACCGTTGCGGGCGCCATGAGACCGCCGGTCTGAGGCGCGTCGGGAGGGGGCGGCGCCTCCGGCGTGGGTGGCGCCTCGGAGGACTGTTCCATCGATAAAACGAGCCGTTCCGCACCTAAGATGGTTCCGCTAGAGGGGGTCTCTCCCTAAGTCGGCCGAGAGTTCCGAGGGAGACTCGTCATCACGATCTGGGCGGCCGGAGGAGCGTAAATAGCCCCCGCGATGTTGGCCCGCATGGCCCGGACGTCTCTCTCCCGTCGAGAAACGCGATTCGCGAGAAGTGTGCTGACCCGGAACCTCCAGGTTCGACCCGGCGAGAACGTCATCATCGAAGGATGGAGCCACACTCTCCCATGGGCCACGGCTCTGGCTCGGGAGACTCGACGCTTGAAGGCGTATCCCCTCGTCCTCTTCGAGGATGAGAATGCCTTCTGGGACTCCGTCGACTCCCGGGAGGACACGATCCTCGGAGCGGCGCCTTCGCACGAATGGGCGGCGCTCGGGAAGACCGACGTCTACATCCATATGTGGGGCGCCGGAGACCGACTGCGGCTGAACTCGCTCCCGGGAGATCGCGGGGCAAAGCTCATCGCGTTCAACGACGCCTGGTACAAAGCCGCGAGGAAAGCCGGGCTGCGCGGGAGCCGGCTCGAGATTGGCCGGCCGTTCCCCAATCTGGCGAAGGTCTACGGGGTCAAGGAGTCGACGTGGACGAACCAACTGATCGCTGCGACGATGGTCGACCCGGAGCGGCTCCAAGCGGCCGGGAGACCGATCGCCCGGGCGCTCGAGCGCGGCCGACGAGTTCGAATTCACGACCATCGCGGGACGGACCTCACCCTCGGGCTCGCGCACCGTGGGGCCCTCCTGCGGGCGGGTCGGATCACGAGAGAAGACCGGGCGCGTCCGTACGACATGCTCAACTACCTTCCGGCGGGATCCGTGCGCGTCGCGCTCGACGAATCGGTCGCGAACGGCACCTTCGTCGCCAATCGAACCTGCTACTACGAAACCGGCAAGGCGACGGGCGGGACCTTCGAGTTTCGGAACGGCCGGTTGGTCCGGCACCACTTCGATACGGGCGCCAAGTTCTTCGATGAGGGTTTCCGGCGAGGGGGGAAGGGACGCGACCGACCGGGGATGCTCGGCATCGGTCTCAACCCGAAACTCCACAATACCCCGCAGGTCGAGGACATCGAGGCCGGGGCCATCATGGTCTCGGTCGGCGGGAACCAGTTTACCCCGGGAGGCAGGAACACGTCCCCGTTCTTTGGCTTCGCCATTAACGTAGGCGCCCAGCTCGAAATCGACGGACGCCCGGTCCGAATTCCGGGCGGGCATCGCCCTTAAGTCCGGGGCGGCGAGGGTGCCTATCCCCTGGGATGCCTCACTCGGGAAGGCCCGAACGGGTCACCGCCCCGAATTTTAGGAGATCATCGCAGCCCACGCTCCACGCCGGAACACGCCATCGTTCGTCTCGCTTCGGTAACGTTCGCGTAACCCTCCCAGAAGCTGAGAGACTTTTTGGAGTAGCGTGCGTGGTAGGACCATGGACGTTGGGGGTGACGTCGTGGGTCTTTCCCGACACATCACGGATCATGTGCTTCAGCGGGGCGCGCGACGTTCCTCGCTTTGTTGCGCGGTCGACCTCCTTCTCAACGCCGGGGGACCGGCCGCGATCGGCACGACACGCTGCCCGATCTGCGGCCGTACGATCACGGTCCGGATCGGTGACGGCGCGGTCGAGCTCGTGTCTCCTTCCGGGGCAGTGGTGAGCGCTCAGGAGACCACCGGGCGGGACGGCCATCGCGAGATCTGCTGCGAGGGTTCGACGATTCTCGATTCCGAAGACTGCTTGCGGATGTGGCAGAGGAGTCACGCCGGGATCTTGAGCGTCGTTGAGCCGCTCGAAGAGTATGCTCGCCGGTGTTGTGATCCCGGATTCCGCCGGGGGGACCCCGTCCCGCCCGCTTCACCCTAAAGTGCGCGCGTTTTCCACGCTGGAGGTTTCGCACGATGGGGGTTGCCCTGACGGTGTCCCCCGGCTGTAGGGAGGGTCGTGGCCGTTCTGACTCGTCTCCTGAACCATCTCGAGACGCCTCCCCGACGGACCGGGGATTCGGTCCCGGATCACGAGCCAGCGCGCGCCGCCGATACCGCGCTCGGCCGCCTTGAGGCCCCCGGATCGCCCCAGAATCGCACCTGCTTTACGCACCGCTTCGCCCGTCGGGTCTACCGCGTCTCGCAGCTCAGCGAGCGATATCTCGAGGATTTCACCCGGAGACCCGGAGGCTCGCTCTCGAAGCCAGGCGAACACGTCGCCGACGCCGTCAGCGCTCGGGAACCGATCCGGGCGCCGAG
>JASHWY010000088.1 GCA_030043835.1 Thermoplasmata archaeon | reverse complement strand
GCGGCGTCTGCGACGCGTGCCGGTTGCGCGCCCGCGGTTTCAGGGAGGCCGGGGTCAGAGACCCGATTCTCCGAACGCCCTAGGACGGCGCCGCGGCGGGCGGCGCCGCGACCGGAGTGACCGCGCTGGTGCAGAACGAGCACCGCCGCGCAGCGAGCGGGATCTGCGAGAGGCACTCGGGACAGGCACGGGTCGTCGGAACGGCCGCCGGCTTCTTCGCCGCCTGCCGGTCCACATACCGCTGGTACGGTAGAGCGATCGCGAAAAAGACGACGACCGCGATCGTGAGGAACGAGATGAGCGCGTTGAGGAAAGCGCCCTGCATGAACGTGCTGCCGCGAACGGTGAAGACCCAGGTCGAGAAGTCGAAGTGGCCCGCCACGCCGATCAGCGGGGTAAAGATGTCGGCAACGAGCGCCGTCACGAGCGCCGAGAACGCCGCCCCCATCACAAAGGCGATCGCCAGCTGGACGAGATTCCCCCTCGCGATGAACTTGCCAAAATCTTCTCGAATCGATGCCATGGATGGTCCTCCACCGTGCGAGCGGCGTTCCGTACTTTATGGTTTGGTCGCCGCGGTCACATCGTCTCGAGCCGGGCGACGCCGAGGAGGTCGAGCGAGTTCCCGAGCGTTTGCCGCGTGGCCGCCACGAGCGCGACGCGGCTCTCTCGTTCGGCGCCGGATCGGAGCACCGGCACCGCGTGGTAAAACCGGTTGAACCGGTCTGCCACGTCGTGCGCGTAGCCCGCGATCGCGTGGACGTGCGAGGTCCGCGCGGAGTACGCGACCACCCTCGGCATCCGGGCGATGACCCGGACGAGCCCGAGCTCCTCGGGGTCCGTCAAGCGACCGGCATCGAACGGGAACGGTCCCGAGTCGACCTCTCCTTTCCTCAAAACGCTCGAGGCGCGGGCGTAGGAGTACTGGACGAACGGACCGCTTCGTCCTTCGAAGGAGAGCGCGTCCTCCCATCGAAAGACGACCGGTTTCTCGGGGGCGACCCGAACGATGTGGTAACGGACCGCCCCCGTCGCGACCGCCTCGGCGATGCGCTCGATGTCGGAGACGGGAAGGTCCTCCCGGCGGGCGATCACCTCCCGACGGGCTCGCTCGAGGGCTTCCTCGAGGAGGGCATCGAGCCAGACCGCCGACCCTCCACGGGTCGACATCCGGCCGCCCTCGGGGATCGTAATGTCCTGGTAGATGACGTAGGTCGGCCGGCGGGGCTCGCCGACCTCTTGGAGGAGTGCGTTGAGCGACCTCGCGTGCAGCTGGTGGTCCTGGCCGAGAACGTCGACGAGGGATGCGAATCGAGCGAACTTCGCGAGGTGGTAGGCGACGTCCCGCGTGACGTAGAGGCTCGTCCCGTCGGCCCGCTGAAAGATGACGTTCGCCGAGTCCTTCGGGAGGTCGTAGCCCGACGCGTCGATCGCCCAAGCTCCGTTCGACTCCGCTACCGCATGAGGCGCTTTTCGGAGCCGTTCGAGGACTTTATCGACCGACCCGTCGCGGACGAACCCCGACTCCCAGACGAACTCGTCGAAGCCGATACCGAGCCGCGCGAGCGAGGCGAGCATCCCATCCAGAATCGCCTGGGCGAGCTCCCGGTGGCGCGGAGGCGCATCTCCCCGCTCGATCTGGTGGACGAGCTTGGCCACCTCCTCCCGGGCGTCCGGGTGCTCCTTGAGGTACGCACTCACCGCAGGGTACGGTCGGCCCCAGCGGAGGTCGGGCTTGTCGTCGGGCCTCTCCTCGCCATCGACCGCCGCGCGGATCGGCTCCGGCCAAGCGTCCCGCGGCTTCGACCAGATCCACGTGATCATCGCGGCCTGTCGCCCCATATCGTCGATGTAGTACTGGGTGGTCACCGGTTGCCCCGCGGCCCGGCGGATTCGGGCGAGGGTATCCCCGATGATCGCGTTGCGAACCCGGCCAATGTGGAACGGACCGGTCGGATTGGCGCTCGTGTGCTCGACGCAGACCGGGGGTCCGTCTCCGTCCGCGTGGCCGTAGCGCGGGCCCCGAGTGAGTGCGAGGGTCAGGGTCACCTCAATAAGACGGGCGGGGTCGACGGTGACGTTCACGTAGCCGCCCTTCGCCCGGACCGACTTCACGGTCGGGCTCGACGGGAACTTCTCCGCGACCCGGGTCGCGAGCTCCTCCGCAGGCAGCTTCGCCATCGGGGCGAGTCGGAACACCGGGTAGGCGACGTCGCCCTCGGGACCTCCGTCGAGATCGAGCTGGCGTACGAGATCCTGGGGCGCGATGGAGAAGCCGTTGACCGCGAGCGCGCGAAGAAGACCGTAGACAATCCCGGGCACAAAGGAATCCCATGGGTCGTGAGACGCGGGCGAAGAGACGGACGGGGCTGCCTCGACCATCTCCACTCGGGAAGCGCTTTACGGGAGCGCTCGTCTTAACGGTTCCCGATGGCGTCGCTCATCCTCGTGCGGTACGGCGAGCTCGCGCTCAAGTCTCCGCCCGTCCGGCGAGCGTTTGAGCGGTTCCTGCGTCGGAACATCTTGGACCAGTTTGTCGCCGATGGGATCACGGGACGCCTGCGTTCGGACCGCGGCCATCTCTATGTGGACGCCGACGAGGGCGAGCGAGCGATTCGGACCCTTCGTCGCGTGTTCGGGGTGACTTCCGTGAGCCTTGTCCACGAGGTGCCGACCGACCGGACGGCGATCCGCGACCGGCTTTTGGAGCTCGCCGGTCCCCGCCTCGCCCCCGGGGCCTCGTTCGCCGTGAGGGCTCGCCGGACCGGCCAGCATCCGTTCACGAGCCAGGAGCTCGCCCGTGACTTGGGCGCAGATGTTCTCGAGCGGTTCTCCGACCGGCACCTCTCGGTGGACCTCGAGGAGCCCGACGTCGAGCTCTTCGTTGAAGTCCGGGGCCCGGTGACGTACCTTTACTTCGATCGGGACCGAGGGCCCGGAGGACTTCCTCTCGGAGTCGCCGGACGCCTCGTCGCCCTCGTCGACGGACCTCGTGGCGCCCTCGGAGCGTTCCTCATGATGAAGCGGGGATGCAAAGTGGGTCTCGTGAGCGTTCCCTTGGGCGAGCCGCTCGCCCGGGGCGTCCTCACGCGGTTCGACCCCGCCGTACGGGTGACCGCCGTGCCAGCGGACCCGGAGGCCTGGTGTGACGCGATCGCGAAGCTCGCGCAGGATTCGCACGCCGACGGAGTCGTCCTACCGATCCGAGTCGACGAGTACGGGGACGCTCGCGCTCGGTGGGGAGACCGGGTCCTCTTTTCGCCCACGGTAGGACTTACCGATGGGGAGGTGGCCGACTGGTGGAAGAGCGTGGAGGAGCTCGCGTCGTGACCCAGCGTCGGTTCGACGTCGAACCGACGGGCCCGTCACCCGCATCGCCCGCCGAACCGCTGCCGAGCGCTCCCCCGGAGTCACCGCCTACCGAGCCGTCGGGATCCTCCCCCCACGAGCCGTCGGACCTCGCCCTAAGGGCGCGGCAGCGGCGGTGGCTTCTGGAGCGAGACCGATTCGAGGCGTACCAGGCGTCGCGCACCGCGGAG
>JASHWY010000002.1 GCA_030043835.1 Thermoplasmata archaeon | reverse complement strand
CGTTCCGCGAGCTTCGGATCGGCGGAGAGACCCTTCAGTCGCTCCTCGAGTCGGCCGCCCAAGGATTGAAGGCGATCTTCTTCCAGGACTTGGTCTCCCTCGTCGGAAGCGTCGTGGCGTTCTTCGGACTTGTCCTCGTCTACGCGACCGGGATCTCCGTGATCGACGGCGCGACAGCCACGGCCGAGGGGTTTCTCTTGATCGCCACGGGGTTCGTGCTCACCGCGGAGAGCCGGGAGTACCTGGTCGGCCGGGCCCTCTCCCCCGAAGAGGCGCGGCAGATCCTCGCGGTCGTGGAGCGGCATTCGGCGGTGGTGAAGGTCCGAGGGTTTCAATCGATGCTCCTGGGTCCGGACGACGCGCTGCTCGCGCTGCGGGTCAATTTCCAGAACGGCCTCACGACCGACCAGCTCGAGACCGCGATCGATCAAGTCACGCTCGCGCTGCGCAGCGAGTACCCCATCCTCCGTCACATCGTCATCGAGCCGGAGTCGTAGGGGCGTTGAGGGCCTCCCGGGTCTCCACGGCGTAGCGGGCCACCGTGAGCGACACGAGCGCGACCCCGATCGCCCCAAAGAAGACGTAGAGCCCGAGGTTCCCGAACCGGTCGAAGAGCTGGCTTCCGCCGATGAGGCCGAGCCACATCCCGAGCGAGATCGTGAGCGAGTAGATCGCCATCGTGGTGGCACGGCTTACGGTGAGCGAAAGGTCGGCGAGCGCCGCGAGCGCCGCCGGTCCGTAGACGAGCGCGGCGAGGATGCTCCCCCCCGTCGCGGCGAGGAGCGGGAGCTTGGGGCCGTAGGTGATGAGGAGGGCCGCGCAGATCATCACCGCCACAAACCCGACGACCCCGATCGTCATCATGGGAGTGCGGCCGAATCGGTCGGCGAGGCGACCGAAGCGGGGTTGGGTGATTACGAGAACGGCCCCTCCGGCGCCGATCGCAGCGGCGAGGTAGCCGAGCGGCAGTCCCGACGTCTTGGCCGCGCTTCCGACGAAGACGAGCGCGAAGCCGATGAGCATGTAGATCACAAGCCACGGCAAGGTGACGAGGAGGACCCGGAGGCGAAACGCGGTCCTCAGGATCTCCCCGATGGGGCGGCCCCTCCCCGGCGCCCTCCGCGGTATCCCGCGAACGAGATAGGCGGCGCCGGCGAGGCCGACCACGAGGATCGCCGCGCCGAGGAGGAACGACGTGAACAGGAGGGAGTTCGGGAGGACCCCCAAGAGGGCCAGGCCGAACGCGAATCCTCCGATCCAGCCGAAGAGGTTGACGGCGTCGAATCGACCCATCTCGAATCCCCGCTCGTCAGCGCCCGCACGGTCGCCGATCACCGCGAGGCTCGCCGCGAGGATCGCCCCGGCGCCGATCCCGAAGAGGAAGTTGATCGCGGCCAGCGGCACGGAGGACCGGGTCGTCGCGACGAGCCCGAAGAGAACCGCCGACCCCGCGATCCCGCCGAAGAGGACCGGGAACCGCCCGCGCCGGTCGGCGAGCACTCCCGAGAAGAGGACCGTCGAGAACTCGCCCACGGGCGCCGCCCCGCTCACGAGGCCGACCACCGCGACGTTGCTGCCGGTAAGCCCCGATTGCCCGGTCAAGTACTCCGCGAAGACCGCGAGCGTGATCCCGAACGCGAAGCGGACGAAGAAGGTCGCGCTGAAGACGGCGCCGAGGGCCCGTCGTCGCGTCTCGTCCGGGGCGTCCGGGTCCGCCGCGGCCACGTCCGCTCGGTCAGCCCGCGGTCGGAAGGTGTTCGATGAGCTCGATCCAGACGTCGTTCGGGTCGAGGATGAACGCGATGCGCGACGATCCCCCGGAGAGGCGGTAGGGTTCCTTGGCGACCCGAATGCCCTTCCCCCGGACCTTGAGAAGGAACCGGTCGAGGTCGGGGACCTCGAAGGCGAGGTGGTCGAGCTGCTCACCGGCTTCGAAGGAGTCCTTCCCGTCCCAGTGGGTGAGTTCCACCCGAGCGCCCGTCGACGGATCTTTCACGAAGGCGATCTCGGCTCGGTTCTCGGGGATGGTGCGGCGGCGTTCGAACTCGAGGCCCAGGATCTCGGTGTAGAAGGTGAGGCTCTCGTCCATCCGGCGCACCGTGATCGAGGTGTGGAGGAACTTCATCGCTCGCCGGCCTCTCGATGGTCCTCCCGATACTAAAGGCTCGGGGCGCGACTACGGGTGCCCGTAGACGACGCGGACAGGCGTAGCGCCCGGCGACCAGTTCTCGTCGAAGCGAACGAAGCCGACCCGCTCAAACTGAACGATCGCGCGCGGCGGGCTCGTAAGGAGCGCCCGCTCGCCGAGGCCTGGGGTGTGTTCGCCTTCGATGCCCAGCACCTCGACCGGGACCGCCCCGAGCGCACCGACCCATTGGAGTCGCGGGAGCCTGCGGTTCTCCCGGCTCGTGAACGTCGCTCGGATCGGCTCATCGCCCCTCGGCGCGCTCTCGGGGAGTCGAACGTTGAGGAGGTCCTTCAATCGGACCTCGCTGCCGAGGCACCGGAGGACGTCCTTGCGGGCGAGATAGAACACCGGTCCGGCCGCGACCGACCTACGTCCGAGGTCGGGAAGGTCGGGGTGGTTCGCGAGCGTGACCTCGGTAAGGCCCGAAGGGTACCCCTCGACCTCAACGCGCACCGGGTCGGGGACGAACGAGCGGCGCACGGTCGTCGCGTCGATCCGCTTACGGTTCTCGGCATAGAGGGTCTCGGCCGGCACCTCGATGTCGGCAAGCGAGAGGCCGAACGAGAGGGTGAACGCCCTGAGGGCCCCCATCGAGATCCCCCGCCGGTCGAGGGAACGGAGGGACCAGGTCCGCGGGTCGGCCCACCCATCGTAGACGCCGTCCTTCACTTCGCGGTAGGACTTGCTCTTCGAGACCTTCGCCTCGCGAACGCGCAGAAGGCCCCAGTGGAGGAACGAAGGACCCTCGATGCCGAGGAGGTCCCAGAGGAACCGCTCCATCCGGTCCTCCATGACGAGGTCCTTGCCCCGGATGACGTGCGTAACCTTAAGCTCGATATCGTCGACCGCCCACGAGAACTCGAGGAGCGGCCAGACCCGGAACTTCCGGCCGACCCGGGGGTGGTCCACGTCGCTGATGCGGAAGAGGACCCGGTCGCGAAACGCGGGGTCGGGGTCGTGAAGGTCGGTGCGTAACCGCAACACCGCCTCGCCCGGCGCGAAGTCGCCGTCGAGCATCTGCTGCCAGGCTTCCGCGCTCTCGGCGACCGTCTGCGAGCGTTCGGGGCACGCGGTCCCCGAGGCCCGGTTCGCCCGGAGGAGCTCGGCGGGGCAGGTGCACACGTACGCCGCCCCCCGGTCGATCACCCGGCGGGCCCAGGGGTAGAACGAGGCGATGCGGTCCGACTTATAGTACGTCGCGTCCGGCCGGACCCCCGCGAGGTCGAGGTCGCCGAGGATAAGGTCGAAGAACTCGGGCTCGACGCGCTTCTCCTCCGTGCCAATCGTGTCGTCAAAGACGAGAAGCAGCTTACCCCCGTATCGCTCCCGGTAGAACTGGTTCACGAACAGCATCCGGGCGTTGCCGATGTGGAGGGCGCCGCTCGGAAAGGGCGCGAGGCGGAGCACGACCTTTCCCGGAAGGGCTCCCGCGAGCTCGGGGAAATCGCCCGTCGTCGACGAGGGAGCCTTGACCCGCTCGACCTCAGGACCTCCTAGCTCGGCAAGCCGGTTCACGAGCTCCGCCGAAGGGACGTTCTCTAGGTCCGCGACCACCAACGCGACGAGCGACCGGACCTCCTCGGCGTGCGGCCGGAGCGTGGGATCGGTCGCGAGCAGGCGGGCGACGACGGGTTCCGTTCGTGGCCTACCTCCGTGAGCCACGGCATTCTCGAGCGCGATGCGTCGCGCTCGGGCGTCGAGACCGGCGGGAAGGGGCATCCGTCGAGGGACGGTCCGCGGGATTAAAGGCGTTCGACCCGAGGCCGCTCGGTAGGGGAGAGGGCCCGGCGTCGGATCGACTCCGCGACCGCCTCGGCCAAGCTGATGTCCCCGACGAGGACCCGTTCGGCGGACGAGCGAGGGATCGTGATGCGTCCGCCGCTACCCTCGCGGCTCAGCCGTTGGAGGTTCGCGATCTCTCCCGCCGTGAACCGCGAAGTGAGCGGCTCGCGGATCCGGTCGCCGTGGGCGCGCGCGATCGAGCGGGCCGCCGCGGCGTCGCGCGGCCGTCGACGGCCCCGGGGGGTCGTTCCCCGCTCGTTGACAAGCTCGACGGCGCGACGGTGGGAGAGCAGCGTGTTCACGATCCGGTTCCGCGCCGGAGGATCGCCCGTCCCGACCCGATAGACGACGGAACGGGAGGGAAATCGATGGTGAAGCTGGTTCGCGAAGGAGCCCGCCGATTCGGGCGAATCGAGGCTTCCTTCCCCAAGGCACGTGCCCCCGGCGAGGATCGAGTAGCCGGGTCGAGGGCCCGGATCGATCCCAACCACGATCTCCTCCAAGGGATCGCCGGCTTCGAGCGCGTGCTCGACGGCGGCGCCGAGTGCCCGCCGGTCGCCGTCCTCGGCCACCGTGAGAACGTGGGGGTGCTCGATGAGCGACGCCTCGCTCGGAGAGGTGAGGACGACCGCGACGCGTTCCGGGATCCGCTGTCCCGGAAAGAGGCTCACGCACGGTAGACCGCGTTCCCTCAGGAAGCCCGCGAGCTCTCCGTAGAGAGCAGGGTCCTTCGTGACGAGCGCGACCGACCGGGATCTCACCACGGCCGGCACGGCGATAAATCCCCTTTAACCTTGCCCCCCACGTGCCGGTCTGTCTCCACTGCGGAGAGATCGCCCCCGACGGGGCGCTCTTCTGTTCGAAGTGCGGCTTCACGCTTCCCCAGACGGAGTCGTCCCCGCCGCTCCCTCCGCCGCCGACGGCGCCTTTAACTTCGTCCGGCACCGCTCCTCCGCCGACCGTCCCCCCTCCAGGATCCCCGGTCCCCCTCTACGTGCCGGTTTCCCCGCCCGCGTCGTACGCCGTCTTCATCCCGCCCGCACCCGGCGCGACCGGTCCGATCCCCCCTCCGCGCGGCGGGAAGTACTGCGTTCGATGCCGAACCGTCATATCGCGGGCGGCCGTCTACTGCCCCGTATGTCAGCAGCCCCAGCCTCCGTGAGGGGAGGAGGGCGTCGCGGCCGTCGGACGGGGGCGATGGTCCGGATCGCCCGAGAGCGGATCTCCAGGCTGTTCGCTCTCGCCGAGAGGGAGGCCTCACACGGACACCCAGACTTGGCCGATCGGTACGTCGCCCTGGCCCGACGGATCGGCATGCGCTATAACGTTCGTCTTCCGTCCGAATACCGGGAGCTCTACTGTCGGGGATGTTCGACGTTCTGGGTCGAGGGCCGGACGGTCCGAACCCGGCTGCGAGCTGGGCGCCGAGTGCGAGCTTGCCTAACGTGCGGACGGGTGCGCCGCGTGCGGCTTCGCCCACCTCCCATCGTCTCCGTTCCGCCTCCCTGGGGGGTTGACGCCCCGGTGCGCCGCGAGGAGGGGGCGCTTGCTGTACCGCTTCCCGGAGAAGAGGGCGAAACGCCCGGCGACGACGAGTCGGAAGAGGAATAAGACCGGGCCCCTCCTACCGCACGGGACGCCGGGGTGGCCGAGCGGCCAAAGGCGGCAGACTCAAGATCTGCTCTCGCAGGAGTTCCCAGGTTCGAATCCTGGCCCCGGCAGCTTTCCCTTAC
>JASHWY010000087.1 GCA_030043835.1 Thermoplasmata archaeon | reverse complement strand
CCTGAAGCGAGGAGGCGAGGAGGAACGCGCTCGCGCCCGGCGACAAATGCTGCCCGAGCTCGCCGACGAGTCGGCGGGTCACCTTAAGACCGTTCGGACCGCCGTTCACCATCAGGTCGTGCCAGCGGTCGGGGTCCCGTTCCAAGGGAGCGGTCGGGAGGTACGGGGGATTGGCGACGATTCGGTCGAACCGGCCCAGGCCGTGGGCGAGATCGGTCCGTACGGTCTCGACCGCAAGGTGCTCCGCGAGCGCGAGGCGTCGAACTCGACGTAGCGCGTGGGGGTTCAAGTCGGTGGCGACGACCCGCGCCCCCGCGCGCGCGGCCTCGAGGGCCAACAGACCCGACCCGGTGCCGATGTCGAGGAACGTCGAGTCTCGAGCCGGCCGTGCGAACGGAAGGAGGAGGAACGAATCCTCCCTCGGTGGGTAGACCGCGGCGGAGCCCTCCGACCTCGTTCGCGTTCTCGCCACGGCACGATGCCCTCTTATTCTTCCCGAGCCTAGAAGAAATCACTAACGGTGTTATTGTCTATGCCTCGTCGGCTTTCTCCTCCGGTTAAGATAGGCATTACCGGCCTCCCGGGGTCCGGAAAGACGCAGACGCTGCTCCGGATCATCCAGCTCCTCGAGGAGGAAGGAGTGACCGTCGGCGGGATGGTCACCGAGCCGATCGTGGAGAAGCAGCGTCGAACGGGCTTCAAGATCGTCAACTGGCTCACGAAGGAAAACGAGGTCTTCGCCCACGAGGGGTTGAAATCGCGCCTTAGATCCGGAAAGTACGGCGTCAACTTGACCGCGCTCGAAGGGCTCGGAACGCGGGCGCTCGCCGAGGCGCGCGATGCGGCCGACGTCATCGTGATCGACGAGGTCGGTAAGATGGAGGTCGAGAGCGAGCTCTTTACGCAGAGCGTCATCGACACGCTCGACGCGAAGAAGTCGATCGTGATGACCCTCCACAAGAAGTCCCGGAACCCGCTCTTGCAGGACATCCGTCGGAGGGACGAGCTACGGCTCCTCGAGGTGACGCCGATCAACAAGAACCTGCTCGCGTTCAAGATCGTCCACCTGATCACGGGCCGCGCCCACTGATCCCGACCCGCGAGGGCGGGACCGAGCTCCTTCTTCCTCGTGCGCTGCCCGGCCCGGGCCCCAAAGAGCGGGCCCCGGTCTTCTACAATCCCGCGATGGCTTGGGACCGGGATATTGCGGTGGCGTTCGCGACGGCCTACTTCCCTGCGGGCGGGCCGCCCCGCGTCGGTTGGGAGGTCACCGCGGCGACCGGCGTGCGGGGCCTTCGCCTGCTCACGGAGAGCGGCCGGTTCGGTGCGTTCACCTTGACCGAGAGCCACCCCGAGGCGTTCCAAGTCCTCTCAGGGAACGCGGGGCACCGCCCCGGGGCGATCGCCCGCCTCGACGATGGCCGCCTCCCTCCTGCGGCCTCGACCTTTGATTACGTCGACATCGATCCCTACGGCACACCCGTCCCGTTCGTGCCGGCGGCCCTCACCGCCCTGCGCCCGGGAGGGGTGCTCGCGGTGAGTGCGACGGACATGATGGTGCTCGCGGGAGTGCAACGCGGGGCGACCGAACGGCGCTACGGCGCCCGTCCGATCCGGGGCCGACTCGGTCCCGAGGCCGGCCTTCGAATCCTCCTCGCCTACCTCGTGCGGAGCGCCGGCGAGCGAGGCCTCACCCTCCGACCTCTTCTCGCCTACGTCGGGGACCACCAGGTCCGTGCCTATCTTCAGTCGCACGCGACGCCGCCCAACCTCTCGGAACTTCCGATCGGCTCGATCGATCCGGCGAGCTGGACCGGTCCTCCGGTAGGAGAGCAGGGCCCGTACGGCCCGCTCTGGCTCGGCCCTCTCCTCGACCGGGAGCTCGTTCGGTCCCTCACGGTCCCAGCGTACGCTGCCTGCCCGCACGAGGTAGCGGCGTTCCTCGAACGGCTCCGGGGGGAGGTGGATGCGGATCGGCCGTTCTTCTACGAGCCCAACGTCCTCGCCCGGTCGCTGAAGCTTCCGCACCCGCCGCCGCTCGCGGCGATCCTCGAAAAGCTTCGTGCCGAGGGGTTCCCCTCCTCACGGACCCATGTCCGCCCGGAGGGCTTCCGCACCACCGCGCCTCGCTCGCGCGTCGAGGAGGTCGTGCGGTCCTGGTCAGCCGCTCAGTCCCAGAACGCCCGGGTTCGGGCATAGGCGCGCTCGGCCCGCAGGACCTCGGTGAAGAACGCCGCGTCGTCTCGATAGTGACGGGCGAGAAGCCGCCGGGCCGTTTCGGGCCCGACGCCCCGTGCCGCGAGGGCATAGAGCGCGCGCGCTCCAAAGTGCGCCAACAGTTCGGCCGACGTGTACCCTGCGCGGACCAACGACTCGGTTTCGGCGGGGAGGGCGCGCTCCTTCCGAGCCGGCCCGCGGGCGGGCGTCCTTCGGCCAACCGGAGGCTTCCACTTGCGGTACGCGTAGCGGGACAGCCGTTCGATCTCCGCCGGTCGGCGAGGAGAGAGCACGGCGGAAAGCGAGCCCCGGCATCGAAGGCACCGGCTCCCGCCCTCCTCGCGGTACCGCGCGGGAGTCGTGGTCCGGGTGAACCCGCAGCGAAGGCAAACGAGAACGAGCGGTTCCCGATCGAGACGATCGCGCACCGCCTTCAACAGCGTCGGCGGCGGGGTGTCGGGGACGGCCCTCCACCGAAGCCGCTCGAACGGGAGATCGCTGAGCGGAGACGGTGGGGTCGCCACCACCGTGAGCGTCCCCCACCGAAGTCGTTCCAAAACCTCGACCGCGTGGTCGATATCGTACCGGTCGTGCAGGGTTTTCTCGAGCACTTCGTCGCCGAGCGGGGTCATCCGGCTCTCCTCGATGAGCGGCTCGAGCGTCCGAAGGTCGCGCGGGTCCGCGGTCGATGGGACCACCCCCAGCTTGCGGGCGACCGAGAGGAAGACCCAGCGGTAATCGAGTCCGGTGGGGACGAGCCGCTCCACGAGCGGCCGAAGGGTGTCCGGCTCGATCGCGAGGGATCCCACGAGGGTCGCGTCGTCCACCGCGATCGGGAGTTCGAGCACGAACCAGGTTGGCTCGACCGCGGCGACCTCAACGCGGGCACCGAGCCGAGCGGTTAAGAGCCCGGCCGCGGCGAGCGAGAGGGTCTCGTTGGTCCGGGTTCCGAAGCACGCACCGTAGGCGACGATCCGCCCTCGGGCCGTGACCGTGATCCGCTCGTCGGTCGGCATCGCCTCGGGGGAAGGCAGCCCCGACCCCCGGGCCTCGAGCCGGGACCGGTCGTCCGCGGAGATCGGGTAGTCCTGCCACGAGCCCGATCGCCGAGCCCGTCCGATCTCCTGGGCGACGTCGAACGGGACGGGAAGATCCTCCCCGGCCCAGCGGGGCTCCCTGCCGATCTCCTGAACGGCTTCGACGAGGAGCTCCCCGTCCCGGTACTCTACGACCTTCCACGTGCGCCCGTGAAGGAGGAAGATCTCCTCCGGCTGCGCCAGGATCTGCGTGATGACGAACCGCTCATCGAGCGTGCCGATGAACCGACGCGTTGCAAGGTCCCGTAAGCGATACGTCCGCTCGTCCGGGATGAGCGAGAGCGACGCATAGAACCGGTCGAGCGTCCCCCGGCCCGGCCCGAGCCTCCCGTGCTCGGTCTTCGCGAGCCGAAGACGAACAAGGTAGTCTAAGAGGGCGGTCCACTCGGAGTCCGTGAGGTCGGCGACCGCCGCAGCGTGCCCGAGGGTCGACACGATCCGCTGCCGATCGGTCGGCCCCTCGGCCCTCAGCATCGCCACGACCTGCTGCGCCGCGGCGAGGCGATTGCGGGTCCGCCAGCGAACGGGTTCGATGAGACCCGCGTCCGCGCGCCGGGCGAGGACCGCGGCCTCCTCGAGATCGTCGTCGTCGAGCGCGAGCACCGTTCCGTGGATCGTTCGGTCCAGCCGGTGCCCCGATCGTCCGACGCGCTGAACGAGCCGACCCACCTGGTGCGGAGAGCCAAACTGAAGGACGTGGTCGACGGCGCCGATGTCGATTCCGAGCTCGAGCGACGACGTCGCCACCAACGCCCGGAGCTTTCCCTCGCGGAACGCGACCTCCGCTTCCTCGCGGACCTCGCGCGAGAGCGAGCCGTGGTGGACGGCGATCGGTAGGTCGGGCGCGAGGCGGTGAAGCCGGGCCGCGAGTCCCTCGGCTGTGGGTCGGGTGTTCACGAAGACGAGGGTCGTTTGGTGCGCTCGGACCTCCTCTTCGACGGCCCGTACCGC
The DNA here is from genome assembly GCA_030043835.1 of Thermoplasmata archaeon. Lineage (GTDB taxonomy): Archaea > Thermoplasmatota > Thermoplasmata > Lutacidiplasmatales > UBA184 > Lutacidiplasma. Next base: position 1,910 of record JASHWY010000087.1, on the reverse strand, counting down.
ATCGAGCAACGTCGCGTCCGCCTTGAGGTCCGCGATGAGGCCGGGGTCGAGCGGAGGCCGACCCGACCCGGGCTGTCGGGCGAAGAGCTCGAGCGTGCGGCGCTGCTGCGCGGCGAACGTGGTGGCAACTCGGGGGGCGGGAGCGAGGAAGCGGGCGACCTCGGTGGGGTTGCCGACGGTCGCCGAGAGTCCGACCCGCCGCACGGCCCGACCGGCGAGCGCATCGAGGCGTTCGAGGGAGAGCCCGAGCTGCGCCCCTCGATCGCTCCCCACGAGCTCGTGGACCTCGTCGACGACGACGGCGCGCACGTTCCGAACCGCCTCTCGGAGACGGCGCCCGACGAGCAGGAGCTGGAGGGTCTCGGGCGTCGTGAGGAGGAGGTCGGGGGGATTCCGAGACTGGGCGAGTCGGGCCGCGGGCGTCGTGTCCCCATGCCGGACCGCGGCGGTGAGGCCGACCTCGCGCACGAGCGCCACCAGGCGGTGCTCGAGGTCGCGATTGAGCGCGCGCAGCGGCGTCACGTAGAGGATCGAGACGGGGGGCGTGGGCTCCTCGAGCCGGCGCGACAGGATCGGCAGCAGCGCGGCTTCCGTCTTCCCGGTGCCGGTCGGGGAGAGAAGGAGCGCGTCGGACGTCGAGCCCAGGACCGGGAGGGCGAGCCGCTGGATCTCGGTGTACGCACGGAACCCCCGGCGCTCGACGGCGTCCGCTAGGCGGCGGTCGATGCCCGGAAGGAGCCGAGAGGCGTCGCTGGCCATGGGAGGATGTACGAGCGTGCGCGAGCGGAAAGGGATGACGCCCGTCAGGGGTCGGCCGGGGGCTCGAGGTCCAGCATGCGCAGCCCCCAGCTCTCGACCAAAGGACGACCGAAGGTCCGTCCGGGGAACTCCTCGATGAGGACTTCCTGCAGCACGCCGACCGTCGCGCGCAGGAGGTGGCCACCGACGAGCCGGTGGTCGGGGCCGGCGACCGCTCCGTGGAGGTGGATGGAGGGAACGCCCTCCGCCCGTGCGATCGTGCCGTGGAGCGCGACGACCTCGTGGGGGACCGTCAGCTCCTCGGGACGGTACTGGGTCCCGTCCCAGTAGCCGAACGTCGCCGCGCGGAACATGCCGATCCCGAAGACGACGGCCGCGGCCGTGACCTTCTCCGTCGTGGCGAACCGACCGAGGGTCTCCAGCAGGTCCTGCCCGTCGTCCAAGCGGAGCATCCATCGGGTCCCGTCATGGATCGCCTGCATCGCCGGCGGTATCCGGGGATGCTCTAAGACGTTCCGGCCCGGTGCCATGGGTCAACGCGCTCCACCCGACCGGCAATCTCGCGCCCTACGACGCCTCGAGGGTCGACCTGCAGATGCTGACCCGCTCGCTCGCTGTGGAGTTCGCGTCGCCCGGGATCCGGGAACGCCATCGCTCCGGGCGCGATCGTGACCCCGGGGCCGGCGAAGGCGATGCCGGCGGGGACGTCGCGAAACGGATGGAGGGCTTCCTGGCGCGGATCCCCCCGCACCGCACGGGCGAGCCGGACGATATCGCGCGCGCGACCCTCTTCCTCGCGAGCCCCGCCGCGAGTTACGTGACGGGCGTCATGCTCGAGGTCGACGGGGATACCTACTCGCCTGACGAGGGCAATCCCCGTGTCCGCTCCCGATGCGGGGTCCGCTAGAGAAGCGGCCCGGTGTAGTTCCCGAAGACCCAGATGGTAGCGGTCCCGTTCAGGGTCGAGAGCCAGACGAGCGCGTAGGGAGGATCGACCGAAGGGTACTGGAAGAATCCCGACGTCGAGTTGGTCGAACAGACGAACGCGAGATTCGACGCCTCGACGAACATCTGGAGCCGCGGAAGCGGCGCTGCTACGATCCACCAGTGGAGGCTGACGAGGGCCCCGGCCGGCGGATCGAACGTGTACC
>JASHWY010000013.1 GCA_030043835.1 Thermoplasmata archaeon | reverse complement strand
CCGGCGGCGCCTCGCGATCCGCGCCTTCCAACGGTGTACCGAGTACGACGCGGCCATCGCCCACGGGCTCGAGGGAAACCTCGCCGCTTCGGACGGCTTCCCGACGGAGATCGTCTTCCGTCGCGAGCCGCTAAAGCTCCGGTACGGAGAGAACCCTCACCAGCAGGCCGCGCCGTACGCGTCCGTTTCGCCCCCGGACTCGAAGCTCAGGCCCTCGCCCTTCGAGCTCGTCAAAGGAACGGCCCTCTCGTTCACGAACCTCCTCGACCTCGATACGGCCCTCGCGATCGTCGCGGAGTTCCCGACCCCGACCGCGGCGGTCGTGAAGCACGCGACGCCCTGCGGCGTCGCCTCGGGAGCGACCGTAAAGGACGCCCTCGACCGCGCGATCGCGACCGACCCGGTCGCGCGCTACGGATGCGCGATCGCGCTCAACCGACCGTTCGGCGTCGACGACCTTGCCCCGATGAAGGGGGTCTTCGTTGACCTTCTCGTCGCCCCGTCGTTCGAGCCGTCCTCGATGGAACCGCTCGGCCGTCGCGCGAAGATCAAGGTCGTCCGCGCCGACCCGCCCGCGATCGAGGTTCCCCGTTGGGAGGCGAAGAGCGCCCTCGGCCGGTTGCTCCTCGAGGAGGCCGACCGCCGAGAGCTCGTGCCGTCCGATTTTAAGCCGATGACGGCGGCCCGTGCGACGCCCGAGCAGGCGTGCGCCCTCGACTTCGCCTGGAGGGTCGTCCGCCACGCGAAGTCGAACGCTATCGTCCTCGCCCAGGGGTCGCGCACCGTCGGGATCGGGTCCGGCCAGCCGACCCGAGTCAAGGCCGTGGAGATCGCGTGCGAGGTCGCCGGAGCTCGAGCGAACGGCGCGGTGCTCGCGTCGGACGCCTTCTTCCCGTTCCCGGACGGCGTGGAGGCCGCCGCGCGGGCCGGCGTCGCGGCGATCATCGAGCCCGGTGGCAGCCTACGGGACCCCGAGGTGATCGCGGTCGCTGAGCGGTACAGGATCGCGCTCTACTTCACCGGCTGGCGGGTCTTCCGGCACTAGGCGCTGGGGGCGAGGGCGCGAAGACGCGCTTTAGGATGGACCGGAACTCGACGGGACCGACCGGTCCCACCTCCCGGCCTCGCTCATGGCCGTACTCGAGGAAAAGGAACGTCGGGATCGAGTAGATCCCGTACGACCGGGTCACGGCGGCGGCCTCGTCGATGTTGACGGTTGCGAACTTGACGCGGCCGGCGAGGCGGGCACTCAAGTCGCGGACGATCGACTCGGTGACGCGGCACGGCGCGCACCAGACCGCGTAGAAGTCGACGACGACGGGGATCGGAGAGTGAATCACCTCGACCTCGAAGGTCGCGTCGTTGACGGGCACGGGTTCGGCGATCTCGATCACGCGGGCGCCCCAGCGTTCGAAAACCGACCCCTCTTTAAACATACGGCTCGTGAGGAAGCCGGGACCTCGTGAGCGCTCTCGTCCGCGCCTCGGATCCCCGGACGCTCCCCGCTTCGCTCACTCCGGTGCTCCTTACCTGGTTCCGTACCCACCGGCGAGCCCTCCCCTGGCGGCGTAACCGCGACCCGTACCGCATCTGGGTCGCCGAGGTGCTGCTGCAGCAGACCCGGGTCGCCCAGGCGGCGCCGTACTTCGACCGGTTCGTCCGCGCTTTCCCGACGGTTACGGCGCTCGCCCAAGCCTCCGAAGCCGAGGTGCTCAAGATCGTAGAAGGCGCCGGCTACTACGCCCGGGCTCGCCACCTTCGCGAGGCGGCGATCGAACTCACGACGCAGTACGGGGGATCGCTCCCTTCTACCGTCGCTGAGCTTCAGACGCTCCCCGGGGTCGGAGAGTACATCGCCCGCGCGATTGCGAGCCTCGCGTTCGACGTTCCGACCGTCGCGCTTGAGGCGAACGGCGTCCGGGTCGCGACCCGATGGACCCGGGACGAGGGCGACCCGCGGTCGAGTACCGTCCGCCGGCGGCTCGAGCGCGCCATCGCCGCCGTTCTCCCGAGGAGCGCGCCTGGCGCGTTCAACGAGGCGATGATGGAGCTCGGCGAAACCGTCTGCCGCCCGAGGGCCCCCCTCTGTCGGGTCTGCCCGGTCTCGTTCGCTTGCCGGGCGTACCGCGAACTTCCCGACCCTTCCGTCCTCCCGCACCGGAGGGCGCGATCGCCCCGACCGCACGTGCGGGCCGCGGTCATCGTCCTCGACGGGGGCGGGAGGTGGCTCGTTCAGCGGAGACCGTCGTCGGGCCTTTTGGGAGGGCTCTTCGAGTTCCCCGGCGGGAAGATCGAGCCGGGAGAGACGCCGCGAGAGGCCGCTCAGCGGGAGCTCGTCGAAGAGACGGGGATCGTCGCGCCCCCCCTCTCGGCGAGAGGGGTCGTTCGTCACGCCTACTCGCACTTCACGGTCGAGCTCCACGTGTTCTCGGGATCGCTTCCTCGGCCCCCCCGCCGACGGCTCCGCGGCGATCGACGGTGGGTCACCCCCGCGGGCCTCGCCCGCCTCCCCGTCCCGAAGGCGACGGAGAAGGTCGTCCGACGGCTTATGCTGGGATCGTTGGGTAGAGCTTCCCCGGGTTCAGGATCCCGTCCGGATCGCACGCCTCTTTCACCGCCCTCAGAAGGCGGACGCCGACCGGCCCGATCTCGCGCACGACGTACGGAACTTTGAGCCGGCCGATCCCGTGCTCCGCGCTGATCGTTCCGTTGAGCTCGAGCGCCGCGGAGAGCAGCGCCGCGCGGACCCGGTCCGCTTGGGCGCTCGCGGGGTCGACGACGAAGTTGGGGTGGAGGCTTCCCTCGCCCAGGTGGCCGAAGAGGAAAACCGGCACGCCCTCCGACCGGGAGATCCGGTCGATCGTCGCAAGGAGCGCGTCGACGTGGGGCAGAGGGACCGCGACGTCCTCGCGGATCCGCTCCCCGTACCGCTCGTCGAGCACCTTCCCGCTATCGCCTCGCTCGGTCCAGAGAAGGTTCGCGTCGTCGTAGAGCCGG
>JASHWY010000086.1 GCA_030043835.1 Thermoplasmata archaeon | reverse complement strand
TGTGGGGGATGTACCTCCTGGTCGGTCGGGCGCACCGGCTCCCGCTCACCGCCCTCGGCGGGACGACCCAGAACGACATCCTGAAGGAGTACATCGCGCAGAAGGAGTTCCTGTACCCACCGCGCCCCGCGCTCCGCCTGGTCACCGACACGATCGAGTACGCGACCCGCCATACCCCGCGCTGGAACCCGGTCTCGATCTCGGGCTACCACATCCGCGAGGCCGGTTCCACCGCGGTCCAGGAGCTCGCCTTCACGCTCGCCGACGGCCGGGCCTACGTCGGGGAGGCGATCCGCCGCGGGCTCGACGTCGACGATTTCGCGCCCCGGCTCTCGTTCTTCTTCAACTCGCACAACGACTTCTTCGAGGAGATCGCGAAGTTCCGCGCGGCCCGTCGGCTCTGGGCCCATGTCATGCGCGACGAGTTTGGCGCGAAGAAGGAGCGCTCCCTCTGGATGCGCTTTCACACGCAGACCGCCGGTTGCTCGTGCACCGCTCAGCAGCCCGAGCTCAACGTCGTTCGCACGACGATCCAGGCGCTCGCGGGGGTCCTCGGGGGCACCCAGTCGCTGCACACCAATTCCTACGACGAGGCGTTGCAGCTACCGAGCGAGGACGCCGTAAGGATCGCGCTTAGGACCCAGCAGATCCTCGCCCACGAGAGCGGCGTTGCGGAGAGCGTCGACCCGTTCGCGGGGAGCTATTTCGTGGAGTGGCTCACCGACGCGATGGAGGAGGAGGCGCAGCGCTACTTCGACGCGATCGACGAGATCGGTGGGGTCGTCGCCGGCATCGAGCGCGGATACTTCCAGCGGGAGATTCAGGAGGCCTCGTTCCGGTACCAGCGCGACGTCGAGTCGGGGGCCGAGAAGGTCGTGGGCGTCAACGCCTACACGGTCGACGCGCCGATCAAGGTGCCGCGGCTCAAGATCACCGAGGAAGCCCGCCAGCTCCAGTCCCGGCGCTTGAAATCGCTGAGGGCTCGTCGGGATCCAAAGCGGCACGCCGCGGCGCTCGACCAGGTCCGTCGGGCGGCCTCCACGGAAGAGACGAACACGATGCCGGCGGTGCTCGACGCCCTCAAGGCCCGCGCCACCCTCGGAGAGATCGTTCACGCGTTCCAGGACGTCTTTGGTTCGTACCGCGAACGGTCGATGTATTGAACCCCGCCGGAGTCCGCAAGCGCCCGTGAAGGTTCCCCCCGCCGTAGAGGGCGACGCCCCAACCCCCGAAGAGCGGGAGCGGTACCGTGAGGCCCTCAACGACCTCTTCCGACGACGACGCTTTGGCCTGAGGCCCGGGCTCGACGTCGTCCGGGCCCTCTTGGAAGCGGTCGGGAATCCCGAGCGGGCGTTCCCCGCGATCCACATCACCGGAAGCAAGGGGAAGGGGTCCGTCGCGGCGATGGCCCAGGCCGTGCTCTCGGGTCATGGGGTGAAAACCGGCCGGTTCACTTCGCCCCACCTTGCGAGCTACCGGGAGCGGATCCAGATCGACGGACGCCCGATCGGTGCGACCACGATCGTCGACGGCCTCGCCCGGATCGAGGCGGCGAGCCAGCGGCTCGAGCGGGCTGGGGCGATCGAGCACGCCCCCACGTTCTTCGAGGTGACGACCGTGCTCGCCTTCGACTGGTTCGCCCAGGAGCGGGTGGGGGCCGCCGTCGTGGAGGTCGGGATTGGGGGTCGCCTCGACGCAACGAACGTCCTCGACGCTCGCGTCGGCGTCATTACAACCATCGAGCTCGAGCACACGGAGATCCTGGGCGCGACACGCGAGGCGATCGCCCGGGAGAAGGTCGGCATCTTCCGGCCGGGGATGACCGGCCTCGTGGGGGAGCTTCCGACCGATGCAAGCAGCGTCATCGAAAGCGAGACGTCTCGACTCGGCGTTCCGCTCTGGCACCTCGGGACCGAGGTGAAGGTGGAGGAACGCGAGCTTAACGAGGACGGGCAGACGTTCTCGGTCCGCTTCCCCGGCGCTCGGATCGACCGCGTCCACCTCCCGCTGCTCGGGCGCTTCCAGCCCGGGAATGCCGCACTCGCGGTCGGCGCCGTCGTGCGGTTCGCCGAGGCGACCGGACTCTTCATCGACCCCACGAAGGTCCGCAGCGCGCTTTCTCACGTCCGCTGGCGCGGTCGCCTCGAGCGGATCGAGCGTCGCCCCGAGCTCTACTACGACGTCGCTCACACCCCCGAGAGCGCCCGCGCCGTCGCCCAGAGCCTCGCGGAGATCTCCCCGCTCACCGACCCGGCCGGGAACGCGATCGTCTTCGGGATCCTGCGCGGGAAGAACGTCGGCGAGATCCTGGAGGCCCTCTCCCCGCTCGCGACGACGATCGTGGTCGTGCCCGTCCGCTCCGAGCGGGGCGCCCCTCCGTCCGAGCTGAGGCTCGCCGCCGTCGGACGGTTCCCGCGCGTCGTGGAGGCGCCCTCGGTCGAGCAGGGCCTGCGCGTCGCCCGCGCGGCGACCCAACCGGACGGCTTCACGCTCGTCGTCGGGAGCGACTACCTGATCGGAGAGCTCCTGAGGAAGGCGGGCGAGGGTCGCGACGAGCCCGACCTCTCGGACCCGGGCATCGAGACGGTCAAGGCCCCGGCGGGACGAAGACCGTGACCTCCCGACCGGCGCGGGCCCCGTTCGATTGGGAGCTTGTCCTCGACCGGCTGTCGACCTTCTATCACACCGGGGACTGGAGAAGGCCCTACCT
>JASHWY010000085.1 GCA_030043835.1 Thermoplasmata archaeon | reverse complement strand
GCCCACGGCGCGGCCGACAGCGTGATGCAGTGGGACATCGAACCGAAGGCCGGCGAGGAGACCGAGATCCGTCTCTTCATGGCCGCCGGCCGAAGCCTCCCCGGCGTCCACCAGGTCCGGGAGTACGTTCGCACCGGTGGATCCGCCCGCTTCGTCCGGGAGGCGGAAGCGTTCTGGGACACGTGGGCTCAGCGGCGTCTTCCTCACCCGCCGAAAGGCCTCTCCGACAAGGCGCGCGAGTTGTATCGGTCGAGCGTTCTCGTCCTTCGTCACTCGACGGGGACGAACGGCGCGATCGTTGCGTCGCCGGACACCCGCTCCTTGGTCGCGGCGGGCGACACCTACAACTACTGTTGGTGGCGCGACGGAGGCTACGTCGCGAAGGCGATGGATGAGGCCGGACTCTTCGAGAACGCCGACCGTTTCTTGGACTTCGCTCGGACCTGCCAGAATCCGGACGGTTCGTTCTTCCACCGTCACTTTCCCGACGGGGCGATTGGGAGCACGTGGCATACTCCGCCGTTCCTCCAGGTCGACCAGACGGCGACGGTGATCGCGGCGGTCTGGCACCACTTTAAGCGGGGCGGCGACCCCGACATCCTCCTTGACCTTTGGCCGCTGGTGAAAGGCGCCGCCACGTTCCTCGCCTCCTTCCGGGACCCGGAGACCGGCCTTCCCGCCCCGAGCTACGACCTCTGGGAGGAGCGCCTCGCGATCCACACGTACTCGACCGCCGCCGTGATCCACGCGCTCGAGCGCGCGGCCCGCATCGCCCACGAGATCGGGAAGGACCCGGTCCCCTGGCGAACCGCCTCGCAGGAGATCCACGAAGCGGCCTTGAAGCACCTCTGGCACGCGGAAGCGAAGCGGTTCGTCCGCTCGATCTCGCCACGGGACGAGCGGATCGACGCGTCGGTCCTCTTCGCGCTCAAGCTCGGCCTCCTTCCGTGGAACGACCCGTGGGCCCGGATGGTGGTCGACGGTATCGAGAAGCGGCTCTGGGCCGCGCCGATGGGTGGCCTGGCGCGGTACGAGGGGGACGTCTACTACGGCCAGGAGAACCCGTGGATCGTCTGCACGCTGTGGCTCGCCGAGGCGCGCCTCCTTCTGGGCGAGCGCGACCGATGTCGAGAGCTCCTCGAGTGGGTCGCGGGCCACGCGACCCCTACCCGTCTCCTTCCGGAGCAGATCGACCGGGTGACCGGAGAACCCAAGAGCGCGACACCGCTTACGTGGTCGCACTCGACGTTCGTCGACGTCGTCCACAAGTATGCCGAAGCGGAGACCGGTGGGAAGGTCCCGGACGAGTAAGCGGGACCGTGCCTCCGGCAGCACGCTCGGAATCGATCTCGGTGCTTCGAAGGTGGTGAGCGGGGTCGTCGCCGCCGATGGCTCGATCCTCCATCATAGCGGCCGACACCTTCACGCGAACGATGGGCCCGGTGGGGTCATCCGCACGGTCGTGAGCGCTGCGCGCACCTCTCTCGGGGGAATTGCACGGTCGTCCCTGCCCGTAGGGATCGCGGTCGCCGCTCAGGTCGATCCCCGCACAGGAACCGTCGTGCACGCACCGAACTTGGGTTGGCGGGATGTCCCGCTCGCTCGAAGACTCTCGGAGGAGTTGGGCGCCCCCGTCGCGGTCGTGAACGACGCCCGCGCGGCGACGATCGCCGAGTGGAAGTACGGCGCCGGAGTCGGAGCGACCGACCTGTTCCTCCTCATCCTCGGGACCGGAGTAGGCGGATCGGCGGTGATGGGAGGCCAGCTCCTGGAGGGCGCGACCCACGCGGCGGGCGAGGTCGGCCACATGCCGATCATCGCGGGGGGACGCCGGTGCCACTGCCCCAACTGGGGATGTCTCGAAGCGTACGTCGGCGGATGGGCGATCGCGGAGCGCGCCCGCGAGGCCGTCCGGGCCGACCCCGAAAATGGCGCCGCTTTGGTGGCGCGCGCCGACGGGGCCCCCCAGATCACGGCCCGGACCGTCTTTGAGGCCTACCGGGCCGGCGATCTGCTCGCGGGACGGATCGTCCGGGAGACCGAGCGGTTCTTAGCCGATGGAGTCGTCGGCATCGTCAACGCGTTCAACCCCTCCGTTCTTGTGATGGCCGGCGGTCTGGTCGCGGGGATGCCCGAGTTCCTACCGATCGTCGAGTCGGCGATCCGGGCGCGGTGTCAGCCCTCTGCGGCCGGAGCCCGGGTCGTGGCGGCTCGGCTCGGTGAGGACGCCGCCCTCGTCGGTGCTGGGATCGTGGCTCGGGATTACCTCGCCCCGCCCTAGGCTCGCAACCTTCGAGCGCCGACTCTCCCGTTGGTCTCAAGGGCTACGCCAACACGTCGGGCCCGAGACGAATCGTCCTCCCTCTGACGAGCGGGGAAAGAAGGAGCCTATCCACGGGTGGCTCCCGGAGTCCCCTCGTCGGGCCAGGTTCCCTGGAAAGGGTCTCATCGGACGGCGGAAGGAAGCAACGACATCGAGGTGAGCTTGGCCAAAGATATATCACCCGGAAGTCGCCAATTTTTTCAGCGGCAGATGGCGGCCGCTCTCCAGCTTCCGAAGGCCAGCTACCGCCGTGTCGTGGTTCCCGTAGTTCTCATCGTGGTCCTTGTGGCCCTGCTGCTCGCCGCTCCCTCGGGGACGGGGAGACCGAATCCGAGCCCCGCGTCGGACGGTTCACCGCCCAAGCTCACTTCGAGCGCGCCCAAAACCGCCCCACCCTCTGCTCGCGACGGGCAGCCTTCCGCGACGATCGCCCTCACCGACCCGGGGGTCTCCCCGGCCGCAATCAGTCTATCGTGGACGTCGCCCGAGGATCTCTTCTTCTCGAGTTGGGCCGTTTCCTACTCGAACGTCAGCGCGACGGGGCCGTTCACCGTAGCAGAAACCGTCACCTCGCAAGCCACTACGTCGCTCGCGATCGGGTCGCTCATGCCCGGTGCAACGTACTGGTGGGAGGTGACGGAGAAGAACTCGATCGGAGCCAGCTCGACGTCGAACGTCATCGAACAGGTTCAGCCGACGCTGGCGTACCTTACCACGCCCGGTCCTACGTCGACCTCCATCACCCTCGACTGGACGGATAATGCGACGTACGGGGGGCTCATCACGTTCTCCGCCTTCGTCATCCTCGAGCAGAGCGTCTCCACGGGGCCGTTCACCCCGGTCGACACCCTCACCACCGCGAGCACCCGAACGGCGACCATCGACATCACCGGCGGGGCGAGCTACGCGTTCTATCTCAACACATCGGACTGCCTCGATTGCGGGAGCGCGGGCGCGTCGTTCAGCAACACGACATCGAACGTGCTGACGGTCGGCGCCCCGTTCACGCTCGCGGCCTCGGTCTCGGCCTCGCACGAGGTCGTCGACACCATCGAATCCGACCTCTTCGCGTGCACTCCGTCGGGGGGAACTTCCCCGTTCTCCTACGACTGGTCGGTCAATGGCTCCGCCTTCGCCGAAGGAAACTCGACCCTCGTGGCGACGTTTTCGTCGGCCGGGAGCTATCCCGTGCATTGCGAGGTCACCGACAGCGAGTCGCCGCCCGCCCACGCAACGGCCGGAACGACGATCGAGGTCAACCCCGCACCTCAGGTTTCGCCCGGGACCAACCGGACCGATGCGGACGTGGGGGAACCGATCGCCTTTACCTGCCCCACGACGGGAGGGACTCCACCGCTCACCGTCGGATGGGCGTTCGGGGACGGGCAGGCCGAACTAGCCGGCTCCGCCACGCACGTCTACTCCCAGTCGGGCACGTTCGTCGCGACCTGCTCCGCTGTGGACGCAGCGGGAGTGACGGTGGCCTCCTCCGTGACGATCACGGTGAGCCCGCTCCTTATCGTGGCGGTCGAGGTGAACTCCACGTCGGCTGCGCCCGGGACCAGCCTCGACTTCTCGGCGGTGGCGGCCAACGGATCGGGGACCTACATCGGCTACCGGTGGGGGTTCGGGGACGGAACGACCGCTAGCGGCGTCTCGGTCGACCACGCGTTCGCCCTGCCGGGGTATTATCACCCCGAGGTCCGCGTAACCGACTCCAACAACATCTCGATCGAGGCATCGACGATGGAGATCACGATTACCTACCTGGGGGTCGTCGTTCATGCCGCGCCGGCGACGATAACGGCCGGTTCGACCATCACCTTCACCGCGAATGCTAGCGGCGGCGCCGAGGGTCCCTACAACTACTCTTGGAATTTCGGGGACGGTGGCACGGGCTTCGGGCCGGTCGTCGTGCATCGGTTCTCGACCGCGGGGAGCTACATCGCTACGGTCTCGGTGAAGGATCGCCTCGGTGAGACGGTCACTGCCGAGGTGCGAAGCATCATCGTCTCTCCGGCACCGGGACCTCTCGCATGGCTCGCGCTCTACTGGCTCGTCGTGGTCGCGGCTATCGTCGGCGCCGTCGTGGCACTGGTGGTGTTCGCTCGAGACCGGTCGGAGGGGCGCCGTAGCCCGGAGAGGCTCTCCGGCTGGGTGCCCCCTGTCGGTCCCAAGGGCGCTGTCCTCGGCACCAAGACCTGCAGCTCGTGCGGAGCCTCGAATCCGTCCATGCGCCGGTCGTGCGGGGTCTGTGGGGCTCCGCTCCACAAGGGACCGTGAGCCGACACCGGGCCGGTTCGGCGGCGGACACCCGACCTTCTCATAGAGACGCC
>JASHWY010000084.1 GCA_030043835.1 Thermoplasmata archaeon | reverse complement strand
GTCGGGTCCGCCGGTGACGTTGATGAGAGCCCCCGTCGCCCCCGCGATGTCGACGTGGAGCAGCGGGGAGTTGATCGCTTCCAGCACCGCGTCCTCGGCGCGGTTGTCGCTCTCGGACTCCCCGATGCCGATGAGCGCCACCCCGCCGCCCTTCATGATCGTGCGGAGGTCGTTGAAGTCGAGGTTGACGAGCCCGGGGCGCGTGATGATCTCGGTGATCCCGCGGATCGCCCGCGCGAGGACCGAGTCGGCGACCTTGAAGGCGGTCTGGATCGGGAGCCGCGGGACGAGCTCGAGGAGCCGGTCGTTCGGGATCGTGATCACGGTGTCGATGGTCGAGCGGAGCCGCTCGAGGCCCCACATCGCGTTCTCCTGGCGGACGAGCCCCTCGGAGGCGAACGGGAGCGTGCAGACGGCGATCGTGAGCGGGTTCCCCCCGTTCGCGTCCTTCGCCATCTTGGAGACGACCGGTGCGGAACCCGTTCCGGTGCCGCCGCCGAGGCCGAGGGTGATGAAGACCATGTCCGAGTTCCCGAGGGCCTTCTTGAGCTCCTCCTCCGCTTCGTGCGCCGCCTGCTCTCCGACCTGCGGGAGCGCCCCGGCGCCGAGGCCCCGCGTCAGGCGCCGGCCGAGCAGGATCTTGCGGGGCGCGTGGATGGTCAGCAGATGCTGGGCGTCCGTGTTGCAGGCGATCATCTCGGCGCCGGTGAGCCCCTCCTCGGCGAGCCGGTTGATCGTATTGCAGCCTCCGCCGCCGCAGCCCACGACCTTGATGTTCGTCTTGAGCGAAGCCAGGACCGCTTCGAGCTCGGCGTCGTCGCTCGACGGGGGAGGGGTTTCGGGCGTCCGCCTCGACTCTCCGGGAAGGTGGGCCAGGATCTCCTGGGCCAGCGGTCGCATCACGTCAGGTCTCCACCCCGGCGGAGCAGGGACTCGGTTATAAAGCGTTACGCCGCTCTCGAGAGACGCCGTGGAGTACGGGGCCTGGGCGCCGCACTACGAGGAGCTCCGGCGCGCCTTTGGATTCCCGTTCGAACGGGAGGAGGCGTCGGCCGAGCCCCTCGAGTCGCTCCTGCCTCCGCGCGCCCGCACGGACCCGATCCCGCGCCTCCGGGCGCGGCTCGCGGGGCGTCCGGCGGTCGTCGTGGGTCTCGCGCCCTCATGGGGGCCCCCGCCGCTCTGGCGGCGGCCAGCCGGCGCGGAGCCCCCCGCCGTGCTCGCGGCCGATGGGGCGACGGCGACCTGCCTGAACGCCGGCATCGTCCCGACCGTCGTCGTCACGGACCTCGACGGACCGGTCGCGTCGGAGGTGACGGCGAACGGCCGGGGCAGCCTCGTGGTCGTGCACGCGCACGGGGACAACCGCTCGGCCATCGCCGAGTGGGTCCCGCAGTTCCCGGGCGAGCTCGCCGGCTCGTGGGCCGGTCCCCCCCGCGGCCCGCTGCTTAACGTCGGCGGCTTCACGGACGGAGACCGCGCGGCGTTCCTCGCGGCGCACGCCGGCGCCCGCGAGGTCCTCCTCTGGGGGTTCGACTTCGACCGGGTGGACGAGACGGACGGGCCGGCGCGGGCGCGCAAGCTCGAGAAGCTCGCCTGGGCCCGCCGCTTCGTCGACCTGCTCGCGCGGGAGGGTGGCGTGCCGATCCGTTGGTGGCGGCTGGACGGGTCCGTCGGGCCCTACGGTGGGAACAGCTCGGCGTCCACGAGATAGACGACGTTCGGCCCGCTCTCGTAGAGGGGGACGAAGGGAGCGGTCTCGAACCAGGCGACCGCCTGAGGGGTCATCGGCAGGGCCGGTTCCGACGGATTCAGCGCCACCCCTTGCAGCATCACCGAATCGACGGCGACCAGGTCGATCGGCCGGTTCGTGTACGGTGTCCCCGAACTCGCCAACTCCTGCGCCGCGGCCGACCAGTTCGTCCCGGTGAAGAGCGCGGGCGTCGACGACCAGGTCGCGGGGTTACCGTCGAATCCGAAGATCATCGAGCTCAGCCGATGGTCGCTGGCGACCGTCCAGGTCGGCGGCGCCGCCAGTCCGACCCACATCCAGAGCGCCGCATCCGCCGGGGTCAGCCCCTCCTGGAAGTTGCCGAAGTCGGCCGGTGGAGGGTAGACGATGGCGGCGTTCGCCGCGACCAAGAGGACCACGGCCGTCGCGGCCGCGGCGAACGCCCGGCGGCCCCCGGCCTCCCCCGCGCGGGCGACCAGCCGCCCGGTACCGATCGCCGCGAGCAGCCCGACCGGGATCAGAAGGTACTCGACGTGCCGGCCGGGCGCGATCGTCGCGGCGAGCGCGCTCGCCGCGGCCGAGTGGGTGGACGAGCCGACGGCCGAGACCCCGATCATCGCCACGGCGGAGAGGGGGAGCGCCCCTGTCCAGGTGAGCGCGAACGGTCCGAGACGGGAGAGCGTCGGCGTCCGGCGGCTGCCCGCGCAAAGGACGCCGTAGCCGAGGAGAGGGGAGAACCAGAGGATCGCCGACCACGTGGTGGTCTGGCCGGTGCCCGGTACAGGTACCACGGTCACCACCGAGATCGCTGCGAAGACGGCGATCGCGATCGCGATCATGTCGCGGAGGAGGCTCCGGTCGGTCGGGAGGCGAACCCAGAGCTTCCCGGGCCGGAAGCGGGCCCGACGCCAGCGCAGGAGGAGCGCCACCAGGAGGACGCCCGCGAGCCCGACCGCCTCGAAGGCAGCGAAGCCCAGACCGGGTCCTCCGCCAAAGACCGGCAGGAGGACCTTCCCGATGAACGCGGTCGTGCCGTAGAACCAGAAGGCGAACGTGGCGGTCAGGAAGGCGGCGAGGAAGGCGAGCTCCCGTGTGGGAAAGCGGCGGCTCCAGAGCCCGGGGCGCCAGAGCTCGAGGAGCAAGAGCCCGCCGAGCGCGCTCACGACGAAGAAGTACGAGGAGAGATGGTGGGTGACGATGAGGGCCCCGGACGTGAGCGCGAGGGGGACGTACCATCGGGCGTCGCGCCGGCTCTCGAGGAACAGCCAGAGTGCCCCCACGCAGAGGAAGTCTCCGAGCGCGAGCGGCGCCGGATGCGCGAGGGAGAAGAGCCGGGGCATCGCGACCGACGCGAGGGCGGCTCCGAGAAGCGCCACCCCGTCGCTCGGATAGATCCGGCGGAACAGGAGGAAGAGGGGCAGCACCGAGAGGACCGCGACCGCGGGCACGAGGACCGTGAGGGCCGTGAACGGGCTCACGCCGAGCGACTCCGCTCCTGCGCCGGCGAGCAGGTAGATCCCGGGAAAGTCCGGGTAGGCGCTGCCCCATCCGGCGTACGCCGCCCCGTGCGGCAGGGTGCCGGAGGTGACGAGGTCCGCCGTGAGCCGGTAGTATTCGCCGGAGTCGGAGCCGAACAGCGCGAACGAGAGATACGGCTCGAGGGCGAGAAAGAGGAGTAGGAGCGTGAGCGCCCCCAGGAGCAGCACCGTCTCGAGCCGCATCGGGAGGGGCTCACCGGGCCGGCCCGCGACCGACCCGGTCCCGCTCGCGGAGACCATCGTCCCGCGAGCGATGAGGGCGCTTGCTTTAGAGATGTGGTCGGAAGCGCCGGCGGGTCTCCTCGGCGTTTCCTCGGCACGAATCCATAAATAGGAGGGGCTGGTGCGCCCGAGCCGAGGACGGAGTCGGATGCCCTCGGCTCGCCGTCAGAAAAAGGCCGCCCGGGCCCCCCCGAAGCGCCCGACGCCCGCCCGCCGCCCCGCGAGCAAACCGGTGCCCCGGCCCGCGCCCAAGAAGGCAGTCTCCCCGGGGAGCAAGGCCCCCGCGAAGCCCGCGGTCGCGAAGCCGGCGGCCCATTCGACGGGGTCCGCGGCCGCCCCCAGCCCCCCGCTCGAGATCCCGCTCCCCGGCGGACGGCGCCACGTGCTCTCCCTCTCGTTCGTGCGCGACGGGGATGAGTTCCTCGCCCGGCTCGAGACCGACGGGGGCCACATCACCGAGCTCAAGAACCGCTCGCTCGACCAGCTGCTGACCCTGGTGGCCAGCGAACTCGAAGACCTGCTCGAGTAGGCCCGCCCTCACCGGGGGGCGAGGTCGTCCGAGAAGAGCCCTTCCTCCACCAGGTACGTCCGGGACGGCCGGTCGGGGGCCGACAGCCGCACCGCGACGACGGGAGACCGCGAGAGGAAGCCCGCCCCGAATCGCCGCTCCAGATGGACCTGGACCTGGGAGCGCGGCGACCAGACGCGGCGACGGCCGAACCGACCGACCACCGTCACCGTGTCCGGCGTGAGCTCCACCGAGCGCGGGGAGGGGGAAAGGGTGAGCACGACGCCAACGGCGCCGAGGGCGAGGGCGATGGCGTCGAAGAGGAGGAATTCCTGTTGGACTCCGGGACCCGAGCCCACCGGGGCGCTTCGCGAATAGACGGCGAACGCTAGATAGAGGGCGGCCAGCGCGATGGCGAAGAGGAGTGAGATCCGGACCGAGCGCTGGGTCCCGGCGATGTTGGCTCGTCGTTCGACCGCTTCGAGCCGAGGCAAAACGAGGAGCTCGCTCGGCAGGGGTGGCTGCGCCGCGGGCCGCGTCGCGCGCGGGATCCGAACGGCCCGGGGGCTCGCCAACCTTCCACCCGGGAATCGAAGGGTCGCGGGACGAGCTTAAAACTACCGGCGGAGGCTCCGCCCTCCATGGTCAGCCGGACCGAGTACCTGGTGATGCATACGAGAACGCCGCGGGAGTTCGTCAACCTGACCGAGCGGGTCCGGGCGGTGGTGCGGCAGAGCGGCGTGGCCGAGGGATTCGTCCTCGTCTCCTCGATGCACATCACGTCGGCCGTCTACGTCAACGACGCCGAATCCGGCCTCCTCCGCGACATCGAGGCCTGGGCGGACCGGCTCGCCCCGCCCGGCGACTACCAGCACCACCGCACGGGGGAGACGAACGGGGACGCCCACCTGAAGAACCTCCTGCTGGGCCACCAGGTCGTCCTGCCGGTCAGTCAGGGTGACCTCGACCTCGGGCCCTGGGAGCAGGTCTACTACGCCGAGTTCGATGGCCAGCGGCCGAAGCGGGTCATCGTCAAGGTCGTGGGCGACGGCCCGTCCTAGGCGGCTTAGGGTCGGCGGCCCGCCCGCGTCAGCCTTCGAGGTGCGGGTCGTCGGAGGCCCCCGCGCCTCGCGGACGGGCGAGCGGCGCGCGGGGGTCGACGAGCGGGACCTTGCGGGCGATCTCCCG
>JASHWY010000083.1 GCA_030043835.1 Thermoplasmata archaeon | reverse complement strand
ACTCGGCCCTCAGCTCCGCCTTGAGCTCCACGTCGATCGACGCGAACGGCTCGTCGAGGAGGACGAGCCGAGGCCGGGCGGCCAGGGTCCGGGCGAGGGCGACGCGCTGCCGCTCGCCGCCCGAGAGCTGATCCGGAAAGCGATCCTCGAATCCCGAGAGCCGAAGGAGGCCGATGAACTCCTCGACCTCGTGCTCGACCTCCCCGCGGGGTCGTTTCTGAAGGAGCGGCGCGTAGGCGATGTTCTCAAAGACGGTGCGATGCGGGAACAGCGCCGGGTCCTGGAACATGAGCCCGATCGACCGCCGGTGCGCCGGCCGCCGGGTGATGTCAATGCCCCCCAGCAGGACCGTACCGGCCGTGGTCGGCTCGAGGCCGGCAAGGCATCGAAGCAGCGTCGTCTTGCCGCTCCCGTTCGGACCCATGAGCGCGAGGAGCTCCCCGTCGGCGACCTCGAACGAGATCCCCCGGAGCACCGGGACGCCCTCCCAGGCCGCGTTAAGCCCACGAACCGTGAGGAGAGCGCTAGAGCTCGACACGACGGCCTCCTACGACGAGCGCGACGAAGATGAGTAGACTGAGCAGGAGGAGGAGACCCGCTGCGGCGTCCGCCTCGGGGAAGAGCCTCACTTCGGTGAGGGCGTAGAGCGCGACCGGGAGGGTCGTGAGGGATGGCGGCACGAGGAAGTTCGTGGCCGTGAACTCTCCCAAGCCGAACGCGAACGCGAACAAGCCCACCGTGACGAGCCCGTCCCGGACCCGGGGAAGGTCCGCGTCGAGGAACGCTCCCCACGCGCTCGCCCCCAGGCTCCGCGCCGCGTCGCGGCCTGCCGAGGAGAGGCCCGCGAGCGGGATCTCGAGACTCTGGAGCGCGAACGGAAGCGCGAGGAGCGCCTGACTCAAGATCACGAGGATCCAGACCGTCGAAGGGCCGCTCGCGAGCGGCCGGTAGAACGAGGCGAGCGCGAACGCGAGCACGACGGGCGAGATGAGGAGCGGCAGGAAGAGGAGAAGCCCGAGGGCCATCGCCCGGTCGGGGCGCCGTACGATCGTGAACCCGGCGACGACGCCGAGCACGATCGCGAGGAGGGCGGCGACCACGGCGAAGAACAGCGTGTTGCCGACCGCCCCGACGGCCGAGACCCCGAGATGGGCGGTCGTCGCGGGTGAGAAGAGGGCGGCCCATGCGCCCCCCGCGCCATAGCCCTCGCCCGGCTCGAGGGTACGATAGAGAACGCTCCCGAGGAGCGCCGCCTCGGCGCCCAGGACGAGGAACGTCTCCGCGGCGAGTCCCCAACCGATCGGGGAGGTCCACGACCACGACCGTCGGCGGAGGACCCTTCGGCCCGGGTTGGCGCGAAGACGCCCCACGAGGACGAGGTAAAGAGCGGTCGGAAGCACGAGGAGGAGGACCATCGCGAACGCGAGCACGGCCGCGGCGTTCGGTTCGAGGAACGTCTGGTCGAGGACGTAGACCTGGGCCTCGAGCGTATAGCAGCGGGAACCGGTTCCGCAGAGGAGGAGTGGGGGGGCGAACGAAAGCGCCGAGAAGAGGAAGGTGAGGAGCCCTCCCGCCGCCGCACCGACCCAGGTCGGCCGGGCCCAGACGTCCCAGTAGGCCCGCGCGGGCGAGCCTCCGAGAGTCGCGGTGGTCTCCTCGAGCTCGACCGAGGCCCCTTCGCAGCCGGTCGCGGTTAAGAGGATGACGATCGGGACGTTGAAGAAGAGGTTCGCTGCGACGATCGCTGGGATCCCCCGTCCGAAGAAGGCCAACGCAGGAACCGTCGTCGCGACGATCCCCGAGGGCCCGAAGAGGTCCAGGACGCCGAGCACGACGATGAGGCTCGGGAGCAGGAACGGAACGAGCAGCATCGATCGGACGGCCGAGCGACCGGGCCAGTCGTACCGGCCCACGAAGATCCCCGCAGGGTATCCCAATACGACCGCGAACGCGGCCGAAAGCCCTCCCTGCTCGAGCGAGTTCTCGAGGGCTCGCACGTTCGCGGAGTTCGAGAGCACCGAAACGAAACCGCTCGGCCCACCCACGTGGGCGAGCGCTCCCGCAAAGAGCGTCGCGACCGGGAGGAGCACGATGACCGCGGTGAACCCGGCGACCAGGAGAAGCCATGCGAGGCCGTCGCTGCGAAGCCTCAATCGCCTCCTCCGGCGAGATTCGCCCAGGTGTCGAGCCACCCTCCGGAAGCGGTCAGGTTCTGCGCCACTTGGGCGGGTGTGGTCGCGTTGTTGAGCGCGACCACCGTGGCGGGGTCGATCGCCGCGGCGTACACGGGAGGAAGCCCCACCGTATCGTTGGCGGGGTACTCCCACTCGTTCGTGGGAAGGTACGCCTGCACTTGACCGCTTAAGATCCAATCTTCGAGCGCCTCCGCGAGAGCCAGATGCCGCGAACCCTCGACGACGCCGACCCCGTAGATCGTCCGCCAGCCGTAGGCGGTCCCGTTCCACCAGGAGACGGTCGCGTTGAACGCGCCCGCCTCTCCGATCGCCGCCGCATACGCGGGGTCGGTCGAGTAGCTCACGACGAGCTCGTTGCTGCCGGGAGGAGTTCCGAACTCGCC
>JASHWY010000082.1 GCA_030043835.1 Thermoplasmata archaeon | reverse complement strand
CACCTTCGGTTCGAGCCCGCGGGAGCGACCAACAACCCCAAGATTCGGTTCGCGAAGTCGATCCCCGACTACGTCGCACGGTGGCTCGCGCTCGAGTTCCTGACCGAGGACGAGCGCCGGTCGATCGGCCTCGAGGGCCCGGTCGAGGGGAACGGCAACGGGAACGGCCCCCATGCGGCCGGGGGTGCCCCGAAGACGACGGGCGGCGCGAGCCAGACGGTCAAGTTCGAGACCCGCGCCCTGGACGCTTTCGCGCCGAACGCGGCGGCGGGTGGCGTCACCGAGGATGCCCCCTCGTGCGCGGTCTGCGGCGGGATCATGGTCCGCTCGGGTACCTGCTACGCGTGCACCGTCTGCGGGTCGACGAGCGGCTGCTCCTAAAGGATCAGGCACTCGGTTCGGCCGTCGCCACGGGCTCTTCCGCCAAGGACGGTCCCTCGGGTCGGGCTGTAGGTCGAGCCTCCGCTACCTCACCGGCCCGGCTCCCGTCGGCGAGGAACCGATAGTTCTTGAGCCCGAGCGAGAGGAGCAACCCCACGAGGGAGATCGCCGCGACGATCCCGAACACGAGCTCAAACCCGAAGATCGCGTAGGTCGGCACCGGCACCAGGACCGGGACGCCGGTGACCCTCACGTAGTCCGTCGCGACAAAGCTCGCCGTCACGGTCGCCGCGACCACCGGCCCGACCGCGCTCCCCAAGTTGCGGAACGTCTGGTTCATGCCGGTCTGGATCCCGAGCTCCTTCGGGGAGACCGAGAGCACGATGATGTTCGACATCGCGATCAGGACCGCGACGTTCCCGACGAGCGACGGGATCGCGAACAGGATGAGCTCCAAGATGCTGGCGTGGAAGAGCACGAGCCCTAAGCCTCCCGCCCCCATGACCGCGAATCCCAGGATCATGACCGGCTTCGGGCCCCGGGCGGCGACCAAGCGGCCCCAGACCGGAGCGAGCCCGAGCATGGAGAGCGACGCCGGGACGGAGACGAGGCCCATCTGGAACTCGTTGAGCCCGAAGCCGGGGGCGTACGGGTACTCGACGAGGAGGACGAGGGCGATGAAGATCAGGAACATCCCGATCCCGACGAAGACCCCGTTGACGTTCGAGATCCAGATGTTGCGCTTCTTGAGCGCCGCGAACGAGACGACGGGGTTCTTAGTCCGCGGCTCCCACAGGAGGAAGAAGACCGTCCCCGCGAGCGCGAGGAGGAAGAACTGCGGCACTCCCCAGACGATGCCAAAAACGTGGACGGCCGAGAAGCTCGTCCACCCCCAGTACGTCCCTTCGGTCAGGCCGAACATCACGGTCGCGAGGGCGAACCCTAAGCTCGCGATACCGGGGAAGTCGATCGGGTTTGGCATGAGGTGAGGGGACTCGCGGAGGATGAAGTAGGCGAGGACGGCGAGCGCGACCGCGAGGGGGATCACCGTGTGGTAGGTGAGCTGCCAACCCCAAGTATAGGCGATGTAACCTCCGCCGACGAGCCCGAGCGAGGCCCCGGCGGCGAACATCGCCGAGACGATCCCCTGCGCCTGGCCGACGCGCGCCGCCGGGAACACCTCGGGAAGCATCGCGAACGCGAGGGGGAACATGCCCATGCCGAGGCCCTGGAACGCTCGAATCCCGATCAGCACGTAGATCTGGCTCGCCCGGTCGAGTCCGAACGCCGCCCCGATGTTGGGCGAGAACCCGGCAAGGCTCACCGCGACCGCGTAGAGGCTCATCACGAAGACGAGCATCCGCTTCTTGCCGTACTTGTCGCCGAGCTTGCCGAAGATCGGCGTCGCGACGGTCCCGACCAGGAGGTACGCCGAGACGATCCAGACCACGGTGGTCACCGGGGCGTTGTCGAAGAAGAGGACGAACGACTTGAACGCCGGGATGACCATCGTCTCGACGTAGGTGACCATCATCGCCATCACCGCGAGGACGATCAGCACGGCCCGCGAGGCGCGCGCGTCGTACGGGGTACCGGCGGCGGTGCGCACGAGATGCCCGCTGTCAGCGTTCATACCGCCTCGGTAGCGGTAGCGGGCTCGGGCAGGCCCATCGGGGGGGCACCGGGCGCGCCGCTCGGCTGACCCGCACGCGTCCCGTCGGCGACGAACCTAAAGTTCCTCAAGCCGAGCGAAAGGAGGCCGCCGACCACGCCGATCGCGGCGACCAGGCCGAAGACGACCTCGTAGCCCGCTACGTGGTAGTTCTGGAAGGTGAATCCTGGGAATCCCTCCGTGAACGCGTAGCTCGCGAGGATCGAGGTGACGAGCACGGGCCCGACCGCCGAGCCCAGGTTCCGGAACGTCTGGTTCATTCCGGTCTGGACCCCCATCGTCCGGGGGTCGACCGAGAGCACGATCACGTTCGTCATCGCAATGAGGACCGCGACGTTGCCGACCATCACCGGGACCGCCACCACGGCGACGTCGAAGGGGCTCGCGTGGAACCCGATGAGCCCGAGCGCCCCCCCGAGGATGAGGATGAACCCGAGGATCATGACCGGTTTCGGGCCGAACCGGCTGATCGCCCGCCCCAGGAACGGGCCGGTCACCATCATCCCGAGCACGGCGGGGATGAAGACGAGCGCAGCGTTGAGCTCGGTCAGGTGGAAGCCCGGGGACGGGTACTCCCCGAGGATGATCAGCACGGTGAAGAGGAGGAACATCGCCATGCCGACGAACACCCCGTTGACGTTCGAGACTAGGATGTTGCGTTCCTTCAACGCCGGGAACGAGACGACCGGGCTCGGGGCCCGGGGTTCCCAAAGGAGGAAGAAGATGAACGCCACCGCGGCGAGGAGGAAGAACTCGGGGACGCCCCACGGGAGGGTCCCGAACGTGACCGCGGAGAAGTTGGTCCAGCCCCAGTAGGCTCCTTCCGTGATGCCGAGCATGAGGAAGGTGAGCCCGACACCCAAGCTCGCGACGCCCGGAACGTCGATCTTCCGCGCCTGCCGGATCTTGGACTCGCGGATGTAGACGGTCGCGAGGAGGAAGACGACGACCGCGATCGGGATCACCGTGTGGTACGTGAGCTGCCAACCAAAGGTCTGGGCGATCCAGCCCCCTCCGACCAGGCCCGCCGCGGCGCCCGCGGCGAACATCCCCGAAAGGATCCCCTGGGCCTGCCCGACCTGGGC
>JASHWY010000081.1 GCA_030043835.1 Thermoplasmata archaeon | reverse complement strand
CAGCGTCGGAGCGCTCGCAACGCTCACGCTCGGAGGGACGGAAGGGTGAGGGCGGGACCCGTTCCGGCAGACGGAGCCTCGAGGGCCCCTCCGAGGTCAGCCGCCCTGTTCGCGGTCGTGGCCGTCGCGGTCGCTCTCGGAGTGACGCTGGCCAGCGCCTCGTTCGGCCCGGCTCCCGTCGGGACGGAAACTCCGGTAAACCCGAAGTTCACGCTCGTGAACGAGAGCTCGGCACTCGGGTCGGTCTATCATCCCGGGATTATCCTCGGCGCCGCCGCAAACGGCTCGTCCGCGCTCTTGGGTGGGATTGGCGTCTACACCAAGGTTCCCGAGTTTACCCTACCGGACCTGGCCGCCATGACCGCCGGGTCGAACGGGGTTACGGTGACCAACCTTACCCCCCGGGTCAACACCTACTTCTTCGCCGGGGGTGTCTATGCGATGGGTTGGAACGGCACCTCCTGGTTAATCGGCGGGCAGGCCGCATGGGGGGGAGGCACGTACAACTGGGGGTCCCTCGTGGCCCTCACCGGCACGACCCTCGTGAACCGCACCTCGCTTCTCGGCTCCGTGTTCAACGGCGGCGGGGTCTTTGCGATGGGCTGGAACGGCTCGGCCTGGCTGCTCGGGGGGAACTCGACCGCGGGGCCCGTGCTCGAATCGATTCAGGGGACGACCGTGACCAACCTTACCGCACTCCTTCCGCCGGTCGACCCGAACGGTTGGGTCCAGCTGATCGCCTGGAACGGAGACGAGTGGTTGATCGGTGGGGAGGGGGTATTCGGTGTCCTCCACGGAGCCTCCTACGTCGACCTGTGGAACAGCGCCCCGTTCCAAGGAAGCGGCGTCTACGCGGGCGGATGGAACGGGTCCGCCTGGCTTGCGGGAGGCGGCGCGGCCCGCTTAGTCCTAGTCGTACACGATTCCGTGCATCCCACCCCGCCGCTCGCCGGAACGTTCGACCAGTCGGTGACGTTCGTCCAACCCATCGCTTCCGGCTGGCTCGTCGGAGGAACCGGCACCTCGCCGACCGGGGGATTCGCCCCCGAGCTCGTCTATTGGGACGGGGAAGGCTCCCACGCGACCAGTGAGGACCTTACGCCGTCGCTGCCCTCCGCGTTTCTCGGAGGGGACCTGCAGTCGGGCTGTGCCGCTCCGTTGTTCGGCTTGAACGCGACCCTCGTGGTGGGCGAGGGGTTGTACGACAATGCCACCGGCTACGGCGTCGGCGCGGTGGCCCTCGTGACGTATTCGGTGGGACCGTGACCGGACCGAAGCGCGCGCCGGCGGTCGGGTCCGGGCCTATCGGGACTCGGGCTCCCAGCCCGAGAGAGCCCTTGCCGGCGAGTCGGCCTGCTCCCTCACCGACCTCGGGAGTTGCCGAGCTGGACGAGGTGGAGCGGGACCTCATCGTTCGAGTGGTCAGAGACGTCCGCGACCGCCGGATACTCGACGCCGGCACCGGCGTCGGTCGGTTGGTCTCGTTGCTCCACGGCGCGCCGAGGCTGGTCTTCGGAATCGACCTCGACCGCGCCGCTCTCCGGTCGGCCCGGGGGGCCACCGGGTCCCTCGCCGGGTCGTTCTTTGGGAGGGGGGACATCGAGCACCTGCCGTTCCGCGAAGCGTCGTTCGACCTGGTCGTGATGGTCCGTGTCTACCATCGGCTGCGTTCACCGTCCGGCGCGCTGGACGAGGTGAGAAGGGTACTACGACCGGGCGGTTTCCTTCTCCTCTCCGTGCATCCTCGACCCTCGCTGCGGACATTCTACCAAGACCTCTTCTATGCCCTCACATCCCCCAGCGCAAAGAGTTCCCTCACGTTTGCGCGCTCCCCCGTTCTGGAGGTCGGCTGGGGAGATCTGCCCGGACGGGTCGAGACGAGACAGACGACCGAACGGCGGCTCGCGGAGGCCGGGTTTGCTGTCCGAGCCCGGTACGTCACCGGCTTCGAAGAGCTTCCGCTGGCGCGTCGTCTTCCTTCCCGCGTACTCGTACGGTGTTCGCCGACCGACCGCGCGCCGCCCCTGGCGCCCTGCCTCTTCTACTGGGCGGAACGGCTCGAGACCCCGTTGGGCATGGGTCTCGGAACCCCTCAGGCGGAGGCATGACCGCAACCCTAGAGGGGGCTCCTCGTCGGTCAGGGTCGGTAGGGGGATGCCGTCCGTTGTCGACCGTCGATGTCCTCGTCCCAACCTACAACTCGGCCGCGACCCTACGGGAGTCGCTCGACTCGGTGCGACGATTCGTTCCCGTTCACTGCTTGATCGTGGTCGACCGGTCGAGCACCGACGAAACGGGCTCGATCGCTCGATCATTCGGGGCGCGCCTCCTCTGGGATGACGTTGGCCTCGGCTCGGCGAGGAACGCCGCCCTCCGGGCGGCGGACACAGACCCCGTCCTGTTCGTCGACAGCGACGTTCGGATCGTAGACCCCGAGTTCTGGCCGAAGGGACGAGCCGAATGGTCGCAGGCGAGAACCGCCGCGGTCGTCGGCCAAGCGGTCGGCCACTCCTTCCGGTACGGGCTCCCTCTCGGGCTCACGCTCGTCGGGCGGGAGTTCTGCCTTCGCGCGAGGATGCCGGACCGAGCGCAGGGCCGCGAGACCTACTACCTCCAGGGACTGGTTCGTCGCGAGGGATTACGCGTTCGCTATGTGCAGGACGCGATGATCCACCACGGCACCTATCGTCACATGCCTCACTGGCCCGAGTTCCAAGGAGCTTCGATCCGGGCCGCGGCGGGCCTAAGTCCCCGGGAGGTCGCCTACGCGGCGATGGTGATCCTCCTGATGCACATGAACTCGAAACGGGCTGGGAACGTCCTCTACTCACCGGTGCTCTTCGGGAAGCTGGTGCGCGGGTTCCTTCACCCGGACCGTTGGGGGCGACTGACCCGTTCTAGGCGGACCGGTAGGCCGGCGACCGCGGATTCCGCCCGCCTTCCCTGAGGGCCCGGACGATCGCCGGTATCTCGTAGTCGAGGTCCTCCACGAGGGTGTCCCCCACCGGCCGAAAGCGGAGAAAGACCCCGCCGGCGCTCGCGAGGAACAATAGGGAACGCAAGCGTGTGTCGACTCCGAGACAGAGCCCGTGGTTCGAAAGGAGGTACTTGATCGGGAGCCGCTCGGAATAGATCATCAGGGTGTGGCCCGACCAGTAGAACCGTTCGGTCGGGCGAGGGGAAGGGGAGGACGGGGGAGGCGCGGCCGTCGTCATGAACGCCGAACGAGCGTCATGAGAAAGTGGTCCCCGAGACGATTCAAAGGCCATGCACGGCTCCACGCCGCATCCCAGGCTGTCAGCCGGTCCCAGTGTCGCGCGAACCGGTCGGCGTAGGAAACCAGATCTGACGGTGGCAATAGGAGCGGTACCGCCTCGAGACGCTCCACGGTGAACCAGGGCGCGAACAACCGTCGAAAGTCCGAGGTGGAGTGGGCGTAGACGTCCACGCAGAACCGCGAGCCGCCGACCGGAACGGGGTTCTTCCGGCGCCCGAACGCCCGCCCCGGCCGCCCGGCCAACGAGTAGCCGAGGAGCTCGAACAGGCACCAGCGATTGTAGACCGCGACGACGAACGGCGAGCGAGGTTTGAGCAGGCCGGCGATCGCCGCCGGTATCGCGGAGAGGTCCGGCTCGCAGTTGAGCGCTCCGTAGGTCGAGAACGCTGCATCGAAGGCGCCCAGGTACCCTTCGTCCGCAAGCCGCGGAAGGTCGCGGGC
>JASHWY010000080.1 GCA_030043835.1 Thermoplasmata archaeon | reverse complement strand
GTTGAGCAGCGAGACCCCCTCTTTCTCGACGGGGTCGAGCGGGACCAACCCCTCGCGCGCGAGGACCTCGGCCGCCGGCTCGCGGGCCAGGGTGTGACGGGCGACGAACGCGCCCTCTCCCGTGAGAGCGAGCCCGAGGTGGGCGAGCGGTGCGAGGTCCCCCGACGCCCCGACCGATCCCTGCTCGGGAATCCACGGAACGAGGCCCCGGTTCAGAAACTCGACGAGCCGCTCCAAGGTCTCGGCCCGCACCCCGGAATGGCCCGCAGCGAGCGAGTTCAAGCGGAGCAGGATGAGGCCCCGCACGACGTCGGCCGGTAAGGGAGGGCCGGTCCCCGTCGCGTGGCTCCGGAGCAGCGAGGCCTGGAGCTCACGGGCGCGCTCGGGCGGAATGATGTGGTGCGAGAGGCCCCCGAAACCGGTGGTGACGCCGTAGACCGACCGACGGTCCTTAACCGCCCGTTCGACGGCTTCCCGGCCCGATCCCACGGAGGCCCGGGCTTCGGACGAGAGCGAGACGGGCTCATGACCCCGCGCGACGGCCAGGAACGTTTCGAGGGTGAGCGTGCGGCCGTCGACCGGAACCCTCCCGGTCACGGCCGAGACCCGGTGCCCCCGCGACGATGCCGCACCCGATCCCGCCCTAGGCTGGGACGACGAGCTCGCCGCCAGGTTTCTGCATCGAGGGGATTCGGCGCGTTTTCGCGCCCTTCGTCTGCCAGAAGATCTCCGCGAACTCCTGGACCTCTTTGAGGAGCTCCTGGGCGTCGGCGAGGGCCGTCCCCTGGCGGGCCTTCGACGCCTGCTTCATGATCTTGAAGACGAGCTCGTGAACCTGCGGAAACTGCTTCGCATGGTCGGGCGTGAAGTAGTCGCCCCAGATCACGCGGACCTCGCTTTTGACGCGCTCGGAGTGCGCCTCCTTGACCACGATGTAACGCGCAAGCTTCGAGACGTACGCGGCGCGGTCCTCGGGCTTCGTGTCCATCGCGGGCGCGGGAAGCTCGCCAATCAGCTGGTCCATGCGGAGGACGGTGAGGGCCGCGATCTGCGCCTCGTGGGGGTCGTAAATACCGCACGGGATGTCGCAGTGCGCGTAGACGGGTCGGGGAGGGTGTACGACGTCCAGAACACGTTCCATCATTCCACGGGACCTAGTGCCGACGGACATGGCCCCGCGAGCCCTGCGAGTCGGATAAAGATGCCGGGAGCGGCACTTTCCGAGCCCCCGGAGGCTCCGATCTACCGCCCCACCTGGCGGACCTTCTGGCACCGCCGGCGCGTCATCGTCTTCGATGAGAGCATGGTGCCGACCTTGCGGCCCGGCGACCGCCTCTGGGTCGACCGCGCCGCGTATCGGCGGGACCGCTCGCCGACCGTGGGAGAGATTGTGGTGGTGGTCGATCCCGAGGAGCCCACGCGCTGGCTCGTGAAACGAGTGAGCTCGGTCGACCTTCAAAGCGGAGCCATCACCGTGCGTGGCGACGCGACGGCGAGCGCCCGCGACAGCCGACGGTTCGGGCCGGTTCCGTTGCGGTCGCTGATCGGTCGGGTCTATCGGTTATACTTCCCGCCGTCCCGACGACGGGAGTTCTGACCCCCGCCACCGGTTCCGTCGAACTTCGTAAGGCTTATCCGATGGGGGAAATTCCCACATCGATGTCCGCCGCTCCTCCGTCCCCCCCGGTCCCGAAGACCGGGTACGCCACTTCGGTGTGGATCGTCGCGTTGATCGTGGTCGCCGCCGCCGTGCTCGGCGCCGGGTTCGTTGCCGGCTACGAGTATCGAGGCTCCCCCGCGAGCCACCCCGCCGCCGTCGTGAATTCCACCCTGTCGATCTTGGGCGCGGGCACCTTGGGCCCGTTCTTCCCGCAGCTCGCGAGCGAGCTCGCGAGCTACACACCGGGGATCACCGCCCCCACCGCCGCCCAGACCTACGAAGGCTCGCTCGACATCACGACCGCGATCACGACGGGCACCGCCACCGCGGACGTCGCCGCGGTCGCCGATTACCGCCTCATTCCCCAACTCCTCGAACCCAAGTTCGCCAGTTGGGAGGTCGTCTTCGGCGCCACCCCCGAGGCCCTCGTCTACAACCCTACGATCCCGGCTTTCGATGGGATCAACACGGCCAACTGGGGCACGCAGCTCGTCACGGCTTTGACGACGCCCGGCGTCGCTCCGTTCGGGTACTGGAACGCTTCGACCGACCCCAACGGCTACAACGAGATCTTCAGCATGATGCTCCAGGGATTGATCTACAGTGGCGGGAACGTGAGCGCGGTGTACGGGCACTTCTACTCCGGGGCGCCCGGCGCCTTCGCCACGGCGAACCCGGCGATCACGATCCACGAGCATGAATCGGATGCGGCCACCCTCATTGACACGGATGTCATCTCCTCCTGCATCACGTACCGGTCGTTCGCGATCGCCAACGCCGGCCCCGACCTCGCCTACATTCCGTTCAATCCGATCGTTGGGCTCTCCGCGAACAACACGACCGCGCTCGCGGACTATGCGATGCTCTCGACCACGATCCTCAACGCCGCCAACGCCCCCGTGGTCGTTCACCCGGCACCCGTGCTGTTCTCCATCACCGTCCCCTCGAACGCTCCCAACCCGACCCTCGGCGCCGCCTTCATCCAGCTCGTCCTCTCTCCCATGGGTCAAGCGGTCCTCGGGGCCGGCGGGGCGTTCACGCCGATCTATCCCGGGTGGTCCGATAACCCAAGCGCGGTGCCCCCGGCCCTGGCCCCGTTCGTGACCGCGTTGCCCCCCTGGGCGGCCCACATCTTAGGATGAGCGAGGTCGGCGTCGCCGCCCCCCGTCGCCGCGCGCGACGCTGGGGCACCGGCCCGTACTGGCTCGCGCTCCAGCTGGTCCTCTCGGGGTCCCTCCTGCTTCTGTTCATCCTCCCGATCGTCGCGCTCTTCACGTACGCGCCGCCGTCGCGGATCGTTGCAGCGTTCTCGAACGAGGAGGTCCGGG
The DNA here is from genome assembly GCA_030043835.1 of Thermoplasmata archaeon. Classification (GTDB taxonomy): domain Archaea; phylum Thermoplasmatota; class Thermoplasmata; order Lutacidiplasmatales; family UBA184; genus Lutacidiplasma. Next base: position 1,404 of record JASHWY010000080.1, on the reverse strand, counting down.
AGGCGATCGGGTTCACCTTCTACGCGTCGGGACTCGCGGTGCTCGCGACCGTCCTCCTCGCAGTCCCGTTGGGGTATCTTCTCGCTCGAAGGAAGTTCTTCGGCCGGTCCGTGGTGGAGGGACTCGTCGCGCTGCCCGTGGTCGTCCCGCACCTCATGGTGGGGCTCGGTCTCTTCTTCCTTCTCGTGGTGCCCGGGACGCCGCTCTATGCGGTCACGAAAGCGCTCCATATCCCGATCTACGACACGATCTGGGGCGTCGTGCTCGTCATGCTGTTCGTGAGCGCCCCGTATACGGTCCTCGCGAGCGAGCTTTCGTTCCGAGCCGTCGACGCACGGGTGCTCGAGACCGCGCGGTCGCTCGGCGCCGGGAGCGCGACCGCGTTCCTTACCGTCACGCTCCCGATCGCGCTGCGGGGGATTGTCGCCGGCCTCCTCCTCACCTGGGCCCGCGCGGTGAGCGAGATCGGCGGCCTCCTGATCCTCGCCTACACGATCCTTCCGGGAGGTCCCTACTCGGGCCCGGTCACGAGCACGATCTCGATCTACATCTACGACCTGTTCCAGCTGGGTGACTTGACCGACGCCGCTGCGGTGAGCTCCCTATTCCTCCTCTTGGCGTTCGCGCTCTTCGTCCTAGTTCGGGCCGGCGAGCGATATGGGTGGGTCCCGTGGCGGCGGGGGGAGCTCTCTCCGTGAGCGTGTGGCTCGTCGATGGGGTCGAAGCCGATCTCGACTCCTTCCACCTGGGGCCGGTCGACCTCGCGCTCGAGCCGAAACGCGCGGTCGCGGTCCTCGGGAGCTCGGGCGCCGGGAAGACGACGCTCCTTCGGACGCTCGCGGGATTCCTCCCGGTCGGCGGGGGTCGTATCCTGAGGGACGGGGAGGACATCTCGACCTTCCTGCCCGAGGAGCGGAAGCTGGGGTACGTGCCGCAGGGTCTCGGGCTCTTCCCGCATCGGACGGTCTTAAGGAACGTGCGGTACCCTCTCGAGGTGCGGGGGCGCCTCGACGCGGAGGCGCGCGCCCGCGAGCTCCTCGAGCGGTTCCACCTCACGTCCGTGAAGAACCGATACCCCTCGCGCCTGAGCGGAGGCGAGCAGCAGCGCGTTGCGATCGCGCGCGCGCTCGCCGCCGAGCCGGAGCTTGTCGTGTGGGACGAGCCCTGGCAGGCGCTCGACGTCGAGGCGCGCCACGAGCTCGGGCTCGTTCTGAAAGAGCTGAGGGAGACCGAGCGAATCCCCGTCGTCGTCGTCACGCACGACCCGGCGCTCGCGTTCTCGCTCGCGGACTCGTTCGTCGTTCTCGACCACGGTCGTGTGCTCTTCCTCGGCGACGCGGACGACCTCCTTAAGAACCCGTCGGACCCGTTCATCGCCCGCTTCGTCGGCTACGAGAACGTCTA
>JASHWY010000079.1 GCA_030043835.1 Thermoplasmata archaeon | reverse complement strand
CGGGCCTGGATCAGCTCGCTGCGCTCCTTGTCCTTCTCGGCGAACTCCTCGGCCTGCTGGACCATCCGGGAGACCTCGTCCTTGGAGAGCTTGTTCGAGGCCGTGATCGTGATCCCCTGCTTGCGCCCGGTGGCGAGGTCCTTCGCGGAGACGTTCAGGATGCCGTTGGCATCGATGTCGAAGCCGACCTCGACCTGGGGAACCCCACGGGGGGCCGGGGGGATGCCGGTCAGCTGGAACCGTCCGAGCGGGACGTTGTCCGCCGCGATCGGCCGCTCGCCCTGGAAGACCTGGATCTCGACCGTCGACTGGTTGTCGGAGGCGGTCGTGAAGATCTGGCTCTTGCGCGTCGGGATGGTCGTGTTGCGCTCGATGAGACGGGTGAAGACGCCGCCCAGGGTCTCGACGCCCAGCGAGAGGGGCGTCACGTCGAGCAGCACGACGTCCTTGACCTCGCCGGCGAGCACGCCTCCCTGGATCGCGGCGCCCATCGCGACGCACTCCATCGGGTCCACGCCCCGCTCGATGGGCCGACCGATCGTCTGCTCGAGGAACTTCTGGACGACCGGCATCCGCGTCGGACCTCCGACGAGGACGACCCGGTGGATCTGGTCCTTCGCGAGCTTGGCGTCCTTGAGCGCCTGCTCCACCGGTGCCCGGCAGCGCTCGATGATCGGGCGGACCAGCTCCTCGAGCTTCGCGCGCGTGAGCGTGAGCGTGAGATGCTTCGGCCCTTCGTGGGTCGCGGTCAGGAACGGGAGGTTGACCTGAGTCTCCATGGTCGAGGAGAGCTCGATCTTCGCCTTCTCCGCCGCGTCCCGGATCCGCTGCATCGCCATCTTGTCGGAACGGACGTTGACGCCCGAGTCCTTCTGGAACTCGCTCGCGATGTACTCGGTGAGGGCGTTGTCCATGTCGGTCCCGCCGAGCTGGGTGTCGCCGCTCGTCGAGAGCACCTCGAAGACGCCCTCGCCGAACTCCATGATCGTGACGTCCAGGGTCCCCCCGCCCAGGTCGTAGACGAGGATCTTCTGGTTCTTCCCGGCCTTGTCGAGACCGTAGGCCAGCGACGCCGCGGTGGGCTCGTTGATGATGCGGACGACGTTGAGCCCGGCGATCGCTCCCGCGTCCTTCGTCGCCTGGCGCTGGTTGTCGTTGAAGTAGGCCGGGACGGTGATGACGGCCTTCTCGACCTTGTCCCCGAGGAACGACTCCGCGTCCCGCTTGATCTTCTGGAGGAGGAAGGCCGAGAGCTGCTGGGGAGTGTACTTCTTGCCGTAGATCGTGTAGACGTAGTCGGTGCCCATCTTCCGCTTGAACGCGGTGACGGTGCCTTCGGGGTTCGAAACGGCCTGCCGCCGGGCCGGTTCCCCGACGATCAGCTGACCGTCCTTGGTGAAGGCAACGTAGGAGGGGAACGCCTTCCCCCCGCCCACCGTCGTCCCTTCGGCGCTGGGGATGATGACCGGCCGTCCGCCCTCGAGGAAGGCCGCTGCCGAGTTGCTGGTTCCGAGGTCGATGCCAATGGTTTTTGCCATAACGATTTCCTGCCGGGCCCCTCGAGATCCTCGAGGTCAGCCCGGACCCACTTTCTCGAGATTGGTAAGAAATCGCTACTATAAAAAGCTATATACCTCTTCCCGCCGGTCCCGTTCGGACCGGCCCAGGAAAGCGCCGCTGTCCGAGAGGACCGTGCGGGGTTCGGGCCCGTGACCCCGGGAGGCGTCGAGAAGCTCCATTCGCCAACGTTACTTTCGACGCCCGCGTGCCCCTCCCGACCATGGCGAGCGACGACGCCCGAGGCGCCGCACCGATCCCACGTGCCGTCTTCTTCGACATGGACGACACCCTCTTCGACCACTCCCTGACCTGCCGGGACGCGCTCGAACGGCTACGGCGTACGGCGACGGTCCTGGCAGGCCGCCCGCTCGACGAGGTATGGGGAGAGTACTCCCGCCTCCTGGAGGCGATTCACCCCGACGTCGTCGCCGGTCGGATGAGCGTGGAGACCGCCCGGCGCCGGCGATTCGAGGAGTTGGCCCGGTTCTGCGGTGGGGAGGTCCCACCCGGGGAAGCCGAGCGCTGGTCGACGGAGTATCGGGCTAGCTACCAAAAGTTCCGCCGGCCGGTCCCGGGGGCGCGCCGCGTGCTCGAGCGTCTGCACGGTCGAAGCCGGATCGTGGTCGTGTCGAACAATCAAGTGGAGGAGCAGGAAGAGAAGCTCGCGTTCCTGGGGCTTCGCCGCCTGGTCGACCTGTTGGTCGTCTCGGAAGAGGTCGGCGTCGGAAAACCCGACCCGCGGATCTTCGAGGTCGCCTTGCGCCGGGCGGAGGTCTCGGCCGCCGAGACCGTCATGGTCGGGGATTCCTTCCCGAACGACGTCCTCGGTGCGCGCGGCGTCGGCATCGGGGCGGTCTGGTTCAACCGGTTCCGGCGGCCGGCCCCCGCGGACCTTTCGGTGCCCGAGCTGCACTCGTTCCGGGCACCTCGCCGGGTGGAGGCGCTCCTGGCACGTGCCGCGAGCCTCTCTCGCGGGGCGTGAAAGCTCGCCCGGCGCGCGCTCGCATTATATCGGCTATCGGGTTTCTCGAGTGATGTCCCGCATCGGGGAGGCGTGGACGCCGCTCGCGCGCCGGACGCTCCCGGCGATGCGGGCCTGGCGGGTCGCCTTCCACC
>JASHWY010000078.1 GCA_030043835.1 Thermoplasmata archaeon | reverse complement strand
GGTCGCGTTCGGGCAGGTCGTCCGGCGGAAAGGGGAGGCGTGGCCGTACATGGCCACGATCCTGATCGTCTTCTCGGTCGCGGTCGGCCTCTTTATCGCCTATCAGGCGGCCGCCAATCCGGCGCTCTCGTCGGTTCCGTTCCTCGGCCCGGCGAGCAACGGCTACCCCGTCGGCGTGGAGACCCGGTTTAGCCTGCCGGAAGGGTCGCTCTTCCAGGTCGTCAGCGTCTATTCGAACGTCGGGGCGAACAACCTGCAGATCGGGACGGTATCGCCGGTCGCTCAGATGGTCCTGCTCTTCGGGATGTTCACGCAGAGCACCCCCGGAGGAGAGGGAACCGGTTTCGGTACCCTCCTTTTGTTCGCCATCCTCGCGATCTTTGTGGGCGGCCTCATGGTGGGACGAACTCCCGAGTACCTCGGGAAGAAGATCGGCACGCCTCACGTGAAGTGGGCTGCGCTCGCGCTCTTGATCCATCCGGCCGTCATCCTGATCCCGTTCGCGGTCGGCGTGCTCTACGGCCAGACGGGGATCGCGACGGCGTCGGTCCCTGCCTCGGCCCATAACTTCACGTCGGTCCTCTACGAGCTCACGAGCGAGGCGGCGAACAACGGAAGCGCGCTCTCCTCGTCGGCCTTCAACGACGCCACACCGTTCTGGAACGTCACGGGGGCGCTCGTGATGGCGATCGGCCGGTTCGTACCTATCTGGGCGATGGTCCAGATCGGAGGGCTGTTCTCTCAGCAGGAGGAAATGCCTCCCGGCGGGGGGACGCTGAGGACCGCGAGCGTGACGTTCACGATCTACTTGACGCTCATTCTCGTCATCATTTCGGCGCTCTTCTTCCTCCCGGTGATCGCGCTCGGGCCGCTCGCCCAGATCGTCTGAGGTCCTTCCGATGGCGACAGAGTTCGTGGTGGAACCGGGGGCGAAGGTCTCCGTCCGCCGGGTCCCGCACACGTCCCTTCGGCGGGTTCTCGCCGACTCGTTCCGGAACTTCGACCCCCGCCGCGAGGTGAAGCACCCCATCATGTTCACGGTCTACGTTCTCTTCCTCTTCGTCGCGGTCCTGACGGTCTACCCTCGAGCCTTCCCGGACATCGCCCGGCTGTACCACGCCGGCTACTACCTCGACGTCGCGATCATCCTGTTTCTCACGCTCTGGTTCGCTAACGTCTCGGAAGCGATCGCCGAGGCACAGGGACGCGCGCAGGCCGACAGCCTCCGAGAGATCCGCAGCGGCCTCCGTGCCCGACAGGTCCTGCCCGACGGATCCCGACGGTGGGTCTCCGCCGACGCCCTGCGGGTCGGCGACTCGATCGAGATCGAGGCGGGGGAGCCGATCCCGATCGACGGCGACGTGATCCACGGCGCGGCCCTCATCGACGAATCGATGATGACCGGAGAATCGGCCGCCGTGACCCGGGAGAGCGGAGGGGACAAGACGAGCGTCCTCGGAGGGAGCCGCGTCCTCCAGGGAACGATCACGGTCCGAGTGAGCGCCGTGCTCGGGGAGTCGTTCCTCGACCGGCTGATCCGGCTCGTGGAAGGTCAGGGGCGCGAGCCGACGCCGAACGAGCTCGCGCTCGGCGTCTTCCTCGCGGCCCTCACCATCTCCCTCTTCATCGTCGTCCTCACGTTCATCTACGTCGCCAACTTCACGAACATCGTCACCGTCGACGTCGCGACCATCATCGCCCTCTTCGTCTGCCTCATGCCGACGACGATCGGGGGGCTGCTGCCGGCGATCGGGATCTCCGGGGTCAACCGGGTCGCCCGAGCGAACGTGATCGCGAAGTCGGGAAAGGCGGTCGAGGCGGCCGGGGACCTCGACACGCTCATCCTCGACAAGACCGGGACGATCACGGTCGGGAACCGACTCGCGGTCCAGTTCGTCGCCGCCCCCAACGTCCCGGTCGAGAAGGTGATCGAGGCGGCCATGCTCGCCTCGAGCCTCGACGAGACCGCGGAAGGGCGCTCGATTGTTCGGCTGGCCGCACGCCGCAATGTCCCGACGCGCAAGCTCGAGCTGGGCACGTTCAAGGTGATGCCGTTCACCCCCGAACGCCAGATGAGCGGAATCGTCCTCCAGGACGGCGCGGAATTCTACAAGGGCTCGATCCAGGCGATGACGCAGTACGGGGCGCCGCTCGACCCCGCGCTCCAAAAGGCGGCGGCCACTGCGTCGGGTCAGGGCATGACGCCGCTCGTCATCGCCTCGAGCAAGCGGGCGATCGGCCTCGTCTTCCTTAAAGACGTCGTGAAGCCCGGCATCAAGGACCGGATCCGCGAGCTGCGCACGATGGGGATCCACACGGTGATGTGCACGGGCGACAACCGTCTCACCGCGGCGGCGATCGCGCGGGAGAGCGGGGTCGACGAGTTCATGGCCGAGGCGAAGCCCGAAACGAAGCTCGTCGTGATCGAGCGCGAGAAGTCGCAGGGCCGCATGGTCGCGATGAGCGGCGATGGTACGAACGACGCGCCCGCGCTCGCTCGCGCCGACGTGGGCCTCTCGATGAACAGTGGCACGAGCGCGGCCAAGGAGGCCGGCAACATGGTCGACCTCGACAACGACCCCACGAAGCTCATCGAGATCGTCTCGATCGGAAAGCAGCTTCTGATCACCCGCGGGGCGCTCACGACCTTCTCGATCACGAACGACGTCGCGAAGTACTTCGCGATCATCCCCGCGATCTTCGTCGCCGCCGGCGCGGCGGCGCTTCCCGGGGTCGCGCTCTTGAACGTCCTCGGGTTGAGCAATCCCCAGCTTGCGATCCTCGCAGCGCTCCTCTTCAACGCGCTCGTGATCCCGCTCTTGGTTCCGCTCGCCCTCGCGGGGGTTCCGTTCAGGCCGCGGAGCGCGATCGACCTCCTTCGGCGGAACCTCGTCTACTACGGGCTCGGCGGTCTCGTGAGCGCGTTCATCGGGATCAAGCTCCTCTACATCCTCCTCGCCTGGATGGCGGGACTTCCGTTTTTCGCGGCGCTCTCGACCCACGTGAACCACTTCCTGCCGCTGGGAGGGCTATGAGCGGCCGTCGCCCTCCGGTGGCCGGAGCCGCACGCCCGCCGGCCACCCTCACCCCACCGGTCCCGCCACGGGCGCACTCGAACGCGGGCCACGTGCGCGCGACGGTCGTCTTCCTGATCCTCATGATCCTCCTCTCCGGCTTCGTCTACCCGTACGTCGTCACCGGCATCGCCCAGGTGATCGCCCCCGGGACGGCCAACGGCTCCCTCTTGAAGGACCCGAACGGAACCGTCATCGGATCGTCGCTGATCGCGCAGAACCTCTCGGCGCCGTACCTCTTCTGGGCCCGACCGTCCCAGACGGACTATAACACGACGCTCGGGATCGCGACCGATCCGGGTCCCACCGACCCGGCGCTCGGGGAGCTGCTCAACGAAACCATAGCGTACATGAAAGTGTATGGCAATTTCAGCGTGAACGCGACCCTTCCGTTCTGGCTCGTCGCCCCGTCGGCGTCCTCGGTCGATCCCGACCTCACTCCGGAAGCGGTTCTCGTGCAGGTGCCCCGCGTCGCCGAGGCGAACAACTTGAGCGTCGCCACGGTCCTCAACCTCGTCAACGCCCACATCACGAACCCGGTGCTCCCGTTCCTGGGCGTCGCGTACGTGAACGTGCTCGAGCTCGACCTCGCGCTCATCGCCCTCACCGGTCGTTGACGATGTACCGCCAGATCCTTCTCCCCGTCCGCGATCCGAACGAAGTCGAGCCGCTCGTCCGGTTCGCGTCGATGCTGCTCGAGGCCGACGGGACGATCCGGCTCCTTCACGTGATTCCGACGACGACGCTCCCCCAAGTGGCCCGCGAATGGCGGGCGTCGGTCAACCTGGTCGTCCCCGCCCACGAGGCCGGGGCCGCGCTCGACGTTCGGGTCGAGCCCGAGGTCCGAGCCGCCACCGACGTTCCCGGCGAGATCTTGGAGAGCGCGGAGGCGCACGACGTCGACGCGATCCTCCTCTCGCTGGGCGGCGACCGGCGCAGCCGCAATCCGTTCTTCGGCCACACCGCGACCGGCATCCTCCAGCACTCTCATTCCGACGTACTCGTGCTGAACCGCCTCGCCCTCGCCGCCGACCGGTTTCCGCGGATCCTCGTCCCGACGCTCCGAGCGGCGCCTCCGCCCCAGGTGATGCGGGTCGCCGAGGAGCTCTCGGTGCGTAGCCAGGGAATCCCCGTGGTGACCCTCGCGCTCACGCCCCGGGCCGCGAGCGACGGGAGCGTCGAGGCGGAGGAGGAGCGAAGCTCGCGCGGGATCGCGATCACCCACAAGCGGGCGTTCTTCGCCTCCGCGACCTTAGGCCGTCGCTCTCGCGTGGCCGATCTCATCGTCCAGGCCGCGGCCCGGGAACGGTACGGGCTTGTCATCGTCGGTGAGGAGCACGAGGGGGCCGGAAGCCCTCTCCTCACGCGACGGTTCTTGGAACAGCTCTTCCGCGCGGCTCCGTGTCCCGTGATGGCGCTCCGCCTCTAGCGGCCGGTCGTTAGGATGGCGGAACTCTCGTTCGTCGGCCTCGGCCTCGGTGACGAGCGCGGGATCTCCCGCGAGGCGCTCGACGTCTTAGGGCGCGCGGAGCGGGTCTTTGCGGAGGAGTACACGGCGACCGCGCCGGCGGGCACTCTCGACCGGCTCGCACGCGAGCTCGGTCGACCGATCGAGCGGCTCACCCGTTCCGAGCTCGAAGGAGAGCAGTCGGTACTCGATGCGCTCGGCGCGTCGGCGCGGGTCGCGCTCCTCGTGGTTGGCGACCCGTTCACCGCGACCACCCACGTCGCGCTCCGTCTCGCGGTCGAGCGAGCGGGTCACGGCTGGCGGTACGTTCCCGCGGCGAGCATCCTCACTGCGGCAGCCGGATTCCTTGGCCTTCAGCACTATCGGTTCGGCCGCACGGTCTCGCTACCCCTTCCCGAGCCGGGCTTTGAGCCTACGTCGCCGATCGAACAGATCCGCGGGAACCGGGACCGCGGGCTCCACACGCTCGTCCTCCTCGACTTGCGGCCGGTCGAAGGTCGGTTCTTAACCGCCGACCGAGCGATTCGGGTCCTTCGCGAGCGAGATCCCTCGGGTTCGGTGCTCCCTGGGGAGGCTTCCCTAGCGGTCGCGGCCCGAGTCGGCCGACCCGACGCCGCGGGATGGGTCGGCCGTCTCGACGAGCTCGCGGCCGTCGACTTTGGCCCCCCGCCGCACGTGCTCGTCGTGCTCGCGCCGACTCTTCACTTCGAGGAGTCGGCGGCGCTCGCGCGCTACGCCATCGACGGAAGGGTGACGATCACGAGGGACTCGGCCTAGGGCCCTCTGGGAACAGCGCCTCCGCGAACTGTCGGATCCGAAACGGCCGGAGCATGACCACATGCGGTCCTAGCGCCGGGTCTGCCGGTGCGGGAGGGGGGCGGGACGCGGGGGCGACCAAGATGATCCTCGCTTTCGGAAGGAGCTTGCGCGCCTCGGCGACGAGCGGGCTCGCGCTCCCCTCGGCGAGGTTCACGTCCACGACGACGAGCGACGGCTGGTGCTCCCGAAGGAGCTCGAGCGACTGCGTCGCCCCCTCCGCTTCTCCGTCGACCCTGCAGTGATGCAGCCTAAGGAGCCCCCGCAAGAGAACCCGCGTCTCCTCGTCGCCGGCCACGATGACGGCGGTGGGGCCAGTAGGTTCGACCAAGATCGCGTACCGGGCCCCTCGTGCACAGAACGGTACGTCTACAGGTACGTCGGCACCCGGGGCCGCGTACTAACTAGCGTCTCCCGGTATTTTTTGGTTGGGTCCACCGAGGAAGCAGCGTTCCACGGGCCCGGCCCGCCTCCCGGTGCGCG
>JASHWY010000077.1 GCA_030043835.1 Thermoplasmata archaeon | reverse complement strand
ACCTCGCGGCCGCCGCCCGCGGCGGCCGCGCTCGTCATCTTGGATGGCCTCGGCGACCGACCCCACCCCGACACGGGCGGGAGGAGTCCCGTCGAAGCTGCGGCGACCCCCAACCTCGACCGTCTTCTCCGCGCCGGTCGAATGGGTCGGGTGATCGTGGTCGGTCCTGGGGTGGCCCCCGAATCGGACGCGGGCGTATTCGCGCTATTGGGCTACGACCCTGTCCGGGATTCGCCGGGCCGGGGCGTCCTCGAGGCGCTGGGAGTCGAGATTCCCCTCGGCCCTGGGGACGTCGCCTTGCGCCTCAACTTCGCGACACGGGACGGCGAGGGGAATATCGTCGATGCACGGGTCGGCCGCACGCTCTCGACGGGGGAGGGCCAGCAGCTGGCTCGCGCGCTCACCGGGGCCGATCTCCTTAACGACGACGGAATCCGTGCCGAGGTTCGGGCCACCGTAGGCCACCGAGGCGTCCTGTGGCTTCACCCAGTTCGCGACGGGCCCCTTTCGCCCGACGTTTCGAACTCGGACCCATTCTATGAGAGAGTGGGCGGCATGGGACAGGCCCGTCGGCCCGATACCCCCCGTCTTCTCGAGGTACAACCGCTCAACCGAACTCCCGAGGCTACGCGCACAGCGCGGGCGATCAACCTCTTCCTTTCGCGCGCGGAGGGTGTGCTGGCGAGCCACTCCGTGAACGCGCGACGCGCGCTAGGCGGGAAGCGCATCGCAAACACGCTCCTCCTTCGGAACGCGGGAGCGCTCCCGGTCTCTCCTCCTACCCCGTTCGCGAACAAGTACGGTCTTGCTGGGGCCGCGCTCACCGAGATGCCGGTCGAGCGAGGGATCGCCCGAGTGCTGGGCCTCGAGGACCGGTACGTGGGACCCATGGGGGCGGACCGGGACGCCGGCTACCGCGAGAGGGCTCGATTGGCGCTCGAGCTCCTCGGTCGGTTCCCGTTCGTGTACGTTCACCTGAAAGGCCCGGACGAACCCGGGCACGATGGAAACGCACTCCTGAAGCGAGAGGTCGTGGAGGCGATCGACCGATCGTTCTTCGGCCCGTTCCTTGCTGGGTCGGATCTCTCGCGTACCCGTCTCGCCGTGACCGCGGACCACGCGACCCCGTCGATCCTGCGCGGCCACTCGGACGACCCCGTGCCTCTGCTCCTCGCGGGAGCTGGGGTCAACCCCGACGTCACCACGCCGGACGCCACCTTTGGCGAGACCGCCGCGGCCCGTGGAACCCTCGGAACGGTCCGAGGCAGTGAGGTCCTTCCCCTCCTCCTGGCCTCGGTCCACTGAACGCCCCCATGAGGTCTCGCGCCCTCCTCGTTCCGCGCTCTCGGGGCGAAAGCACTCGAAGGACCCTCATCGAAGCCGGGCTCCTTCGTACCGACCTAACGATCCTGCGAGAGGGAGGGGAGCTCGCATTCCCCCTGCGCGAGAGCGGGGCCGTCTCTCGGGAGTGGGGCACGGAGACCGTGCGAGACTTTGAGCCCGTCACGGCGGCGAGCCCCAGCCGCTACGTGGATCTTCTCGACTGGCCCGCGACCGAAAAGGAGCGTCTCCCGCGATCGTTCGATGTCATTGGCGATGTGGTCCTCGTCCGCCTTCCGAGTGAGCTCGTCAGCCGGGGGCCGGCGGTCGGCGAGGCGCTCCTCGCCTTCGTCCCCGGCGCTCGTATCGTCGGAAGGGACCTGGGGGTCCACGGTCCGGAGCGGAGACGCCGGGTCGAGCGGCTTGCGGGAACGGGGTCGTGGCGTACGCGGCACCGTGAGAACGGCATCGTTCTCGAGGTCGACGTGGAGCGCGCGTACTTTTCGCCGCGCCTTGCTCGCGAGCACGCTCGCGTCGCCGTGGAGGTCCGCCCCGGTGAGCGGGTCTACGACCTCTGCTGCGGAGTAGGACCGTTCGCCGTCACGATTGGCCGGGATGGAAGGGCGTCCCACGTGACAGCGGTCGACGCGAATCCTGAGGCGATCGCTCTCCTTGAGGCGTCCCTCGCCGGGCAGAGCTACCAAGGCCGGGTCACGCCGCTCGCGATCCCCCTCGAGTCGTTCGTGACGACCGCAGAGCCCGTGGAGCGGGTCATCCTCAATCTTCCTCACGAAGGAATTAAGTACCTCACCTCGGTGGCACGCACGGTAGCCCCGCGGGGGCGTCTCTATTACTACGAGATCGCTCCGCGCGACGAATTCGAACGGAGAGCTAAGGACGTGGAACACACGCTCAACCCCGAGGGCGGATGGACCGTCGTCGAGCGACGCAGGGTTCACCCCTACTCCCCAGCGTCCGACCTGGTCGCGTTCGTGATCGAACGGGCGGCGTAGGCGGAGGATCGAGATGGCCTACATCGTCGATCTTGCCGAGGTATCGGAGTCCGACCTTCCGCTCGTCGGAGGGAAGGCCAACAAGCTGGGCGAGCTCGTCCGGCAAGGCCTCCCCATCCCGCCGGGCATCGTCGTCACCACCGAGGCCTACTCGGCCTTCGTCGACGCCACTCCGTTGAAGACGGTGATCCCGGAAGCCCTCCAATCGATCCAGCCCGACCAACCGCCAACGATCGAGGCGGCGTCCCAGCGGATCCGAGCTGCCTTCGAGTCGACGGAGTTCCCTCCCGACCTCAGGGCTCAACTCGCCCAAGCGTACGAGTCGTTCGTGAAGACGAACGGCGTACGATTCTCGGCGGTCCGCTCGAGCGCTACCGCGGAGGATCTGGAGGGCGCGTCGTTCGCCGGCCTCCAGGACACGTA
>JASHWY010000012.1 GCA_030043835.1 Thermoplasmata archaeon | reverse complement strand
CTCGGGAGGGACGGGCACGATCTCGCTCGAGAAGGTGCCCTCGGAAACGGCGCGCGCGGCACGAAGGTTGCTCCGTAGGGCGTAGGCGTCCACCTCGGCGCGGGTGAGGCCGAACTTCGCCGCAATCCGCTCTCCGGTTAAGCCCATAATCTCGTGCTCGTCGTACGCATCGAGGAGCGCGTCCTGCTGCATCCCGTCGACGAGCGTGTGCGGTCCCGGATGGCTGCCCCAGCGCATCGCTCCCTCGATGAGGTACGGCGCCATCGACATGCTCTCCATCGCGCCCACGAGGACCCGGTCGGCGTCCCCGGCACGGATCTGAGAGTACCCCCAGTGAATCGCCTTCATCCCCGAGCCGCAGACCATGTTCACGGTCGCGGCCCCGACGTCGTCGGGAATCCCGGCTCCCCTTAGCACCTGGCGCGCCGGATCCTGTCCGGCGCCGGCCTGGATCGCCTGGCCCATCAGGACATTGTCGATCTCCTTGGGCTTAAGGCCGGATTGCTCGATCGCTTTGCGCGCGGCGAGCGTTCCGAGGCTGGTGGCCGGGACGAGCCGAAGGGCGCCCCCGAACCGGCCGATAGGCGTCCGGACCGCCGAGAGGATCGCGACCGAGTGCTCTGACTCTCGATTCATGGCTGGAAGACCGAGGCGGCGATTATGAAGCTAACTGGGGCGCGATCCGACCGGGGCCGCGCCGGCGATCAGTCCTCTTCGACCCGTGGCGCGAGCAGGTAGCGACCTTCTCCTCGGCCCGCGCCCATCGCAAACTCGATCTTGAGCGGGTACTCGTTGCCGACGTGGAGCGTCGCCTCGTCCGCGGCGATCGACTTCACCATCGCAGAGAAGAAATCGAGAGGATACATGCTCTTGACCGGCTCCTTCACGTCGAGGCGGGTCAAGCTCTCCTTCGGAATCCGGAGGTCGAGGCGGTCGGTGTCGCCCTCGGAGTGCATCGTGAACGCGTCGGGAACGAGCGTGAGCGTCACGTGGTCGGTGAAGCTCTCGCTTCCTCGGATCCCCTGACGCATGTCCTCCGTCTTCAGCGTGACACTCGCGGGAGGCGTCACGTTCGGGACCTTGGGGTCGGTGATGCCGGCCGGGTCGACAACCGCCATTTGGCGGGTGATGCGGCCGACCGAGGCAATGAGTCGGTTCTTCCCGTCGAACTGTAGCTCGATCGAGTCGCCGGGCTTCGAGAGACGGAGCACTTCCTTGAGCTTCTCCACATCGACCCCGATCTCGGTGGGCTCTCCGGTGAACTCCTCGAAGACGCCTTTCTGGAGCTGAAGTACGAGCATCGCGACGTGCGAGGGGTCGACCGCCTTCGCCTCGAGGCCGTCCTTCGAGACGGTCAACTTCACCTCGCTCACGAGCGTCGAAACGACCTCGACGAGCTCGCGAAGGTTCTCCATCTTGATGCGGAGCTTGAACATCCGAAATCCTCTTCGCGCCTCACATCGGCCCTCGCTAAAAAGGATTCCCTGCCGCGAGGTCCTCCGCAAGCGGTTTCACCGCCGGTAAGTTGCGATTCGGAGTGACCGAGCTCGCCTACTTGACGGACCCGTCTGCAGCGTACGTCCGTTCGTTCCGGGCGACGGTCACGGCGTTGCCTCCGGGAGCGATCGTGCTCGACCGGACGTTCTTCTATCCGACCGGCGGTGGGCAGCCCTCCGATCGCGGAACGTTGCGGTCGCCGGGGGGTGACGAGCTACCCATCATGGATGTCACGCGATCCGGCGCGGCGGTCGTACACCGGGTCCGCGGCAGCGCGTCGGCGCTGCGCGCGGTCCGGATCGGGGACGAGCTCGAGGGAACGATCGACTGGGAGCGTCGCCACCGGCACATGCGACTGCACACTGCCCAGCACCTACTGAGCGCGCGCATCTTCGCTCGCAGCTCGCTCCGCACCCGCCGCGCCGACATGGAGGGGTTCGAGGCGGACCTCGACCTCGAGGGCCCGCTCCCACCGGCGCTCATCGACCCCCTCACGGACGACCTTCGCGCGGCGGTCGCGGATCCGAAGCCCGTGCGGGTTCGGTTCGTCTCGCGAGCGGAGTGGGATCGCAACCCCGCCAAGGGGAGGTCGGGGCTCGTGCCGCTCCCGGCTCAGGTCGATCCGGTGCGCGTCATCGAGATCGACGCGACCGACGTCTGTCCGTGCGGTGGGACGCACCTAAAGACGACCGCTGAGATCGGAGCGGTTGAGATCCAATCGGCGCGCGGCGGAGAGCGGGTCGTCCTCACGCTGAAGGCTTCCGAAGCGCCCACTCCGGCGCCGTGATGCCGTAGACGTAGACGTCGTGCCAAGCGCCGTGGTGAAAGAGGGCGCTTTGGAGCGTTCCCTCCCGGCGAAAGCCGAGGCCCTCGAGGAGACGATACGACGGCACGTTCGCGGTGTCGCAGGTCGCTCCGACTCGCCGAACGGACGTCGTGGCGAACAGATGCGAGACGAGGAGCTCGACCGACTCGCGTCCCAGACCCTTCCCTCGGGCCGCCGGCTCGCCGAGGACGTACCAGACGTCCGTGTACTCGAGGACGGGGTGGGCGCGGTAGTAGCCGACCACACCGACCACGTCCCCTTCTGCGCGGCGCTCGATCGCGAATCGGGGCGCGAGCGAGGCGGGGTCTTCGCCGGCGGACGTAACCGAGCTCACGAACCCCTCAAAGGTGTCGACGGAGAACCGGTCGAACGGGGCCACGATCTCGGGATCGTTGTACCACGCGAAGATTCGGGCGTAATCCGGCGGGGTTAGCGGGCGAAGCCGAGCGTGGGGTCCTTCGAGGACCGGCATCGGGGAGCCTAGGCCTCGGAGGCCGATCTGCGCCGGCTCGGGGGCCGGCGATGGCTCTCGTCGCCCGCCGCGGACGCGAGGCGGCTCCCCGCCGTCTCCTCCTGACGATACTCGAGCGCCTTTCGGTGGCCGCTCGGAGTGAGCGAGAACACGTGCTTTGGCTCCGAGTATCCGATGACGTACTGGGTCCGGCGGTAGATCATCCTCGACATCTCGAGGTCACGGATCGCCTGACGGAGCTCGGCCTGATCCTCGTCCGCGAACTTGCGGACGACCCCGAACTCGGTCGTCCACTGCGACGCTTCGAAGCGAATCTGCTGGCTCCGATGCTCGAGCAGATGCAGGAGGAGCAGTCGTTCGAGACGGTCGAGTTGCTCGGTGGCCATGGGAACGATCGGATCCCGCTCAGGAGATCGTCGTGATCTCGTAGTTGACGTCGAGTCCCTTCAATTTGTCGTGCATCTCGGTCATGAGACGGATCACGTCTTCGAGGCTGGCCTTCTCCTTCCATTTGTAGACGAAATCATGCATTCCCATCGACTCTTCGAACCCGAGCTGGCGCATCACTTCGACGACCTTGAGCGGGTTGGCGCCTTCCGAATGGAACGTCATCCGAACATAGGTGCGCATGACGACACTCTCTACACGTACACGGTATAGGTAGCGAGTTTAGGCGGGCCTTCGTTTATATATGCTTCTCTAACTCCCGCCGCCTCGAGCATGCCGGCCTCGCGACCGTCCGGTCCGGTCGTCGTGACCGGCGGAGCCGGAGCGATCGGTAGCACGCTCGTGCGCGCGTTGCTAGAGCGCGGGGCCGAGGTGAGGGTCATCGACAGTCTGGTCGGTGGCGCCCTCGCTCACCTTCCGTCGAGTACGGAGGCGCCACGGCTGTCGTTCGTTCAGGCCGACCTCCGAGAGCCCGACACCTACGGTGAGGTCTTCCGCGACGCCGCCGAGGTCTGGCACCTTGCGGCCAACCCGGACATCCGCATGGGGACGGAGAACCCCCGCATCGATCTCGACAACGGGACCCTCGCCACCTTCCACGTCCTCGAAGCGACCCGAAAGCACGACGTGCCGCGCATCGTCTTCTCGTCGTCGAGCGTCGTCTACGGGTTCCCGACCGTCTTCCCGACCCCCGAAGACTACGGGCCGCTCGAGCCCCGGTCGCTCTACGGTGCGAACAAGCTCGCGGCGGAGGGGTTGGTCTCGGCCTACGCGCACTCGTACGGTACGACGGCCTTCGTGTTCCGGTTCGCCAACATCATCGGGCCTCGAATGACGCACGGAGTGCTCGTCGACTTCTTCGATAAGCTTCGGCGCGACCCGGCCCGTCTCGAGGTGCTCGGGGACGGTCGTCAGGCGAAGAGCTACCTGAGAACCGAGGAGTGCGTCGCCGGAATGCTGATGGCCACCGATCGGGCGAACGATCGCGTCAACCTCTTCAACCTCGGAACGAGAGACCGCATCTCGGTGCGCGAGATCGCCGAGAAGGTCGTCGCCGCGCACGGAGGACGCGCCCGGATCGAGTACACGGGCGGAGAAGCCGGCTGGGTCGGCGACATTCCCCAGCAGCTGCTGGCCATCGACCGAATCGAACGGCTCGGCTGGCACCCCGCCCTTACGAGCGAGGGCGCGATCGACCAGACGATTACCGAGATGGCGGACGCGCGAAAGTGCGCGCCCTGACGAGAGGATCAGCGCGAGCGGGGCCCTCGTGGTTGAGCCGCGACCCGCGAGTAGATGTCGAGATGGGCCGCGACGATGCTGGGCCAGCAGAAACGCGTGAGTGCGGCATTCCGTGCCGCTTCGCCCGTACGGCGCCGTAGCGGCTCGTCGTGCGCGAGGTCGACGGCCCTTTGCCTAAGGCCCGCGACAAACGCCTCCGGATCGCGGTCGGGGAGCACCCACCCCGTTCTCCCCTCGTCGACGACCCCTTCGAGCGCCGGACCGCCGATCACCGGTAGGCCCGCGGAGAGCCCCTCGAGGACGGAGGCGGAGAGAACCTCGACCGAGCTCGGATGGAGAAGGAAATCGCTCGTCGCAAAGATCTCCGTAAGGTCCTCGTCACCGACCTCGCCCATGAGCTCGACCCGGTCCCCGGCACGACGGACCGCCGCCGCGTAGTGGGACGATGGTATCGGCCCTACGAGGCGGAAGAGGATCCCCGTCCCCTTGAGCGCTCGCGCGGCCCATTCCCATCGCTTGAACGGGGCGACGACCCCGACCCCGAGCGCCACAGCGCCAGTGCGACGGTCCCACCTCGGCTGGAAATGCTCCGTGTCGACCCCGAACGGGATCACGGTGATCGGCGGAAGGGGCGGACGAACGCTGGCGTCCATCGCCCGAAGGAGAGCGGGCGTGAGCGCGACCACTTCGGTAGCCCTCCGTACCGCCCGGCGCTCGAGAAAGTAGCCCCACCGGTGCGATAGACGCTCTCGATAGAACCAGTGCCGTGAGTGGGACGTATAGACGAACGGGAAGCCCTTCCCAGCGAGGCGGTTCGCGACGACCGGGGTGTGGGCGTGGAGGACATCGAACCGCTCCGCGGCGAGGAGGCGCGGGAGCTCCCACGCGAACGGGTACTCGTCCCGCATGCTTCGATGCCGGACGCGGTTCACGATCACCACCTCGTGCCCCGCGGCCGTGAGCGCGGCCTTAAAGTCCGCGAGGATTCGTTCGACCGCCCCGTAGCCGGTCGGAGGAATCGGATGCACCCCTCCTCCGATCAAGAGAATTCGCACGTCCTCCCCAGCGGTCCCCAAGATTAATGGGTTGGTAGCGTGAGGTTGCTTCACCGAGAGGGCAACGATTCGGAGGACCGTCCGGCCGTGGCGAAAGTGTGTGCCGAGATCGCCGTTCGCGACGACCCCCGCCTTCTCAGTGCGCTGGGGTCGCTTGACGCCCAGCGCCGGCGCCCGGATCGGGTCTTGGTCGCAGCGTCCACGGAGAGCCCCGCCCCTCTCTTGGAGGAGGCGGCGGGTCGATTCCCTCAGCTCAACGTTACGATCGCCCGCTATCCGGGCGGCGTCGTCGACGCGCGAGCGATGGCGCTTCCCCTCATCGACGAAGAGATCACCGTCTTTCTCGACTCCGACGAGGTCGCCCCGCCCGGCTGGCTCGAGCTTTTGGTCGCCCCAATCGAGCAAGGGTCGGCGGCGTTCGCCGGCGGACCGACGCGCCCCAGCCGCCCTCCCGCGACCTCGCTCGAGCGCTACGCGGTCCTCTTAGAGCGGTCGATCTACGAGGATCTCGTGCCCTCCCGCGTCACGTACCTTCCGCTTCAGAACACGGCGTGGTCCACGGCGGCGATTCGACGCCTCGGATTCGACCCCCGGATCCCGTTCGCCGAGGACCACGACCTTGAGGTCCGTGCCGCCAAGGCAGGCTTAACGGGCGTCTTCGTTCCCGAAGCCTGGGTCTACCACGACCCGGCGACCGCTCCGGGGTATCTCCGCTGGGCACGGAAGCGGTACCGCTACCTCGTCGCGATGACCATGTCCCTCGAAAAGAATGGGGAGCTTGCGAGCCGTTTCGAGGAGCGGCGTCGCCCAGTCCGCCACGTACTGCGGGCCGTGGAGGTCGCGATGAAGCCGTTCGCCCTCCTCGAAGGGACCGCTCGCTGGCGCCGTCTCGTTCGGAGCCCGCCGTCGCCTCGCACTCCGTCCCCTTAGGAGCCGGCACCCTAGTCGGGACAGCGGGTGCGTGGCGGCACGCGGCGACCGGCGGTGGCTCGCGGACTCTCGTCAAGAAAACCTTATCCTACCCCCCGGTTCGGCGGGACGATGCCGTCGGAGACTACCCCCGACCCTGACCTCACTCGATCCGGGGATCTCGTTCGCTTGGAGTATGACCTGTGGGCCGAGGGCGGCGGCCGGACGGAGCTCATCGACACGACCCGCGAGGAGGTCGCTCAGCAGGCGAACGTCGGGAAAATCGAGGGGCGGATCTGGGGACCGAGGCCGCACCAGATCGGCGGAGAGTTCTTTCCGCCGGCGGTAGAGAACTCCCTCGTCGGGCTCAAGGCCGGCGAGGAGGTCGAGCGGGAGTTCCCTCCGGCCGAGGCGTTCGGCGAACGCGACCCGAACCTGATCGAGCTCTTCTCCATGCACGAGATCTCCCGCCTCCCCGAGATGCGTCGCGAGGACGCGCACCTCGAGATGGGCACGGTGCTTACGATCGAAGGTCGGAGGGGCCGCGTCGTGACGCTTACCGCCGCGCGCGTTCGCGTCGACTTCAATCCGCCGTTCGCGGGCCGCAAGGTCCGGGGGAAGTTCAAGGTCACCGAGAAGATTGCGCAACCGGTCGACCAGGCGCGGGCGATCGTGGAGATGCAGTACGGCCGATCCTCCGAGTTCCACATTGAGACGCACGAGAAGTCCCTCACGCTCAAGGTACCGGACCGTTCCAAGTTCGACATTGGCTGGATGGCCGCGAAGCCACGAGTGATCGACCGCCTTCGAACGTACCTTCACCCACCCACGATCCGACTCGTGGAAGAGTACGTGACGCCTACCGCGGAGAAGGCCGAGGGGGAGTCGAAAGCGGCCGCACCCCTAAAGACCGAGTCCCCGGCAGCCCCGGAGCCGGAGAAGGCGGCCCCCAAGAAAGGCCATCGAGCCCAGGGGGGCCGCGAAGCCGCGGCGAAGACGACCCATCCCAAGGACGCGGCCCCCGAGAGTCCGTAGCGCCGGAACTTCCGGACGCCGCACGACGGCGAACGAACGACGGATACTTCAATCGGTAGGGATTTTCTCCCTCGATGCCGAGCTCGAACGAGATGCCCCCGGTTCCCCTCGCCTTTCTCATCACGGTGTTCGCGGTGGCGATCGCCACCGGGGTGCTGGTGATATGGCTCGGCACGGCCGGGTATATCGGGGGCCCCATCCCCTAGCGATGGCGATCCGGTGCGAGTCGAGGTAGTATAAACCCGAGCGGCGGTGCTCCGCGCGATGGCAGCCTCCTCCGCCTCCCAGCTCGAGGACGACCGGAGTGCCTACACCGGCTGGATCGCAGGGGGTCTCGTCATTCTCGCCGTACTGGCGATCGGGGCGGGGCTCTGGTTCCACTATCATCCCTGACCGAGGTGAGGGCGTCCGGCCACCGATAGAGGTAGACGTCGGTCTCCGCGTCGTGCGCGAGAGGGGTCCAGGACGGGACCGCGTGGACGTGGCTCACGACCCTCGCGCCCGCCGCGAGTTCCGTCTCGAGCTTCGCGCGCAGTCTCGCCATCGCCCCCGACCAGAGGAAGACCGCGACGACCGTCGCGTCTCGGAAATCGAGGTCGTAGAGATTCCCCCACCGGATCGTTATCCGGTCGGCCGACCGTCCGAGGGCCCGGCGAAGCCTAAGGATCGCGAACCGCAGCGGCTCGATCTCGACTCCGACCACCTTGGCCCCGTACTGACGGGCCGCGCGGAAGACGATCGCCCCGGTGCCGGCCCCCAGGTCGTACACCGTGTCCCGAGGCCCGACCTCGGCGAGGCGGAGCATCGAGTCGACGGCTTTTCGGTAGGTGGGCTCGTACCCCGCACCGAAGAGGAACGAAGCGAACACAAAGTAGATCGCGGCGGCCGCGAACGCGAAGAGGCCGAGAGCGAGGTAGACCCCGACCGAGATCATTGCGACCGGGCCCGACGCCCGCGAGCGACGTAGAGCCGGTCGGCCGCGGCCTGGGGATCGATCCGGCGCTCGATCACCCGATCGAGAAGATGCTGGAACTCGGGGTCGCGCTCGAGCCGACTCTCCAACTCGTGCCCGACCCGGTCCCGGACGAGACCCACGACCTCTCGAGCGAGCCGACGACGGTTCGCGGCGGCCCTCTGCCCCGAGGTGTCGAGGAACTTCTCGTGCGCTCGGACCGCGTTCCAGAGCTCCGGGATACCCGAAGGCCCGAGGGCCGAGGTGAGCACGATCGCGGGCGTCCAGCCGTCCCGCCGGATGCCGAGGGCGACCATTTCGGCGAGATCCCTCCGCGCGATGTCGGCACCGGGGAGGTCGGATTTGTTGACGCAAAACACGTCGGCGATCTCGAAGAGGCCGGCCTTCAGGGTCTGGACTTCGTCGCCGAGATGGGGGACGACGACCACCACGCTGGTCGACGCGACCTCCCGGATCGCGAGGTCGACCTGACCGCTCCCGACGGTCTCGACGAGCACGATGTCGAAACCTGCGGCGTCGAGCAGCCGTACGACCTCTCGGGTGGTCGTCGCGACGCCTCCCTCCTCCCCGCGGCTCGCCATCGACCGGAAGAAGACGTCGGCATCGGCGGGCTCTCGTGCGATGCGGATCCGGTCCCCGAGCACCGACCCACCGCTGAACGGGCTCGAGGGGTCGACGGCGACGACCCCCACGGAGAACCCTTGGGACCGAAGATGGGCGATGAGCACGTTGAGGAGGCTCGACTTGCCGACCCCGAGGGGGCCCGTGATTCCGACGACCTGGGCGCGGCCCGTTCGTGCGTAGAGAGCGCGGACGACCGGGACCGCGGACGGATCGCCGTTCTCGACCGCGGTGATGACCCGTGCCAGAGCCCGGCGGTCGCCGGAGGCGATCGCCCGCGCGATCGGGGGGAGCCGGACTCCCCCGCTCATGTCGTGCCGCGGGCGAGACTCCGCGCGGTCGAGACGATCTCGCTAAGCGACGTGCCGGGCCCGAAGATCGCCCGGACGCCGAGCTTCTTCAAGCGACGCGAATCCTCGTCGGGAATGATCCCTCCCGCGAAGACCGGGATCGAAGAGGCCTTCTCCCGCTTCAAGAGCTTCAAGATGCGCGGGAATAGGGCCATGTGCGCCCCGGAAAGGATCGATAGACCGATCAGGTCGACGTCCTCTTCCACCGCGGCACGGACGATCTCTTCCGGGGTCTGTCGGAGACCGGCGTAGATCACCTCCATACCGGCGTCGCGCAGGGCCCGCGCGACGACCTTGGCCCCCCGGTCATGGCCGTCGAGGCCGGGCTTTGCGATCAGCACCCGAATCGGGGTCGGCTTAACTCGGCGCGCCATCGAGAACCTCCCGAGGGGGATGGACGGAGGGCGCGGAAAAAAGCTTTCCTTCGGCGGAACCCCGAGTCCCGCTACAGCAGCGCCAGGAGATCGATCACGAGATTCCCTGCGATGAGAGCGGCGATGACGCCGACCGTCATGAGGACCAGGAACGGGATTTGGGGGGTGACCCAAACCCGGTCCATCCCCTTCGCTAGAAGATCCTTCGCCATCTGGCTGCGTCGCTGTCGATCCTCTTCGGCGGTCTCCACGGCCTCTTCCTCCTTGCGAACGGGCCCGACGGCCGGGTCGCGGACCCAGACGAAGCGGTCCGGGAGCTCACGCACGGCGAGCGCGTATCCCGTGAACCCCCGTGGGAACGAGAACTCCCCGCGGGCGACGTTCCGCGCGGCGAGCGCGATCGGGATCGCGAGGGAAGCGAGGGCGGCATCCATCAGGAAGTTGATCGAGAACGGCACGACCGCGTCAATCGTCGCGGCCGATAGGCTCGGCACGTAGAGCGCGGAAGCGAAGGTGGGGACGAGAAGACCGCCGACCATGAGCGCCTTGGCGTCCGCACCCCCGTAGAGGACCCCGAGCTCGAACAATCCACGAGCGAACACGATCGTCACGAGGAGGGCGATCACGGCGTACGGTACGCCCGAGGCGCCAATCCCGACGCGGGCCGCCGCTGTGGCGACGACGCCGATCACCGCGATGTAGAGCGCGAGTTCGATGAGGTCTGCGTACCGTTCGTCGACGGGACCGAGCTTAACGTCCCAGGCGAACATGTGCTGGAGCGCCAGCAATCCCACGAGGACCCAGAGCGCTAAGGGGACGGCGCCGCCGGAC
Source organism: Thermoplasmata archaeon (assembly GCA_030043835.1). Taxonomy (GTDB): domain Archaea; phylum Thermoplasmatota; class Thermoplasmata; order Lutacidiplasmatales; family UBA184; genus Lutacidiplasma. Next base: position 1,558 of record JASHWY010000012.1, on the reverse strand, counting down.
GCGATCCCCGCGGCTCCGAGGACGAGCCCCGCGACCCCCAGTCCCTGCCAGAGGCCGTCGCTCACCTCTCGCGTGCGGAGATCGGAGAATGAGGCGAAGAGAAAGCCCCCGACAAGGAGTCCCACCTCGGCGCCGAGCAGCAGCTCCCCGAGTTCGGACAAGGTCGGGACCGCCCGATGAGGCTCCGACGGGGGCCTCCAGTAATTAATGCCGCCGGGGTCGCGGAAGCCGCACGCCCCCGTCCTCCTTTTCTGGTCTAGGCCGGTGTTACAACCTGGGGGTGGAGCATCGTGACGACGTCGGGGTCGACCTTGGGGCCCACGACGACGCCCACCTCCAGTTCCTCCCCTCGATCCGGCTCCCGGCGCCGTTTGTGGACGGGCGTGCTCGTGGCGGCGCTCGTGGTCGCCCTCGTGGTCGGGGTCCTCCTCGCCACCGGCGACTTCAGCCCAACCTCTCCATCGAGTTCGAGCGGATCGGGAAAGTACGAGACCTACCGGCAGGCCGAACCCAGGGCCCAATCGGGCGTCAGCGCAACGCCCGGCGGTCCTTGGTCCCCGGTCTTCGGTGCCGCGGTGGCGACGCCGTTTTCCTCCTCCGTACCGGGAGCCAATCTTACCGGGCTCTCCCGCCTCTCCTCCTGTACGGTGAACTGGACGGGCGGTACCGCACCTAAGGTGACCGTGCCGGCGACCCCGGAGAGCGCGTCGGCGGGCACGGCGGCGTTCTGGACGTTCGGGTTCGTCAACGGAAGCCATGAGCTCCGCATCGTGAGCGTAAGCGACGGCAACACGAGCGTGCTCGCGACGATCTCAGGGTCGACCTGCACGGAGGAGTTCGCGTCGTTGGTCCCACTCGCCTCCGGGTCCGTCGTCGACTCCCCGACGGTCGCGGAGAACGTGAGCGCGGCCGGAGGCGGGTCCTGGCTCACGGCCCATCCCAACGCCACGCTAACGTGGGACCTTCTTCCGGGCGTCTCCGTCGAGGGGATCTTCTCCACGGCGCCGACTTGGCACGCCGTCTACACGACGTGCTCGCTCTCATCGCCGGTCGGATCGGAAGGAGCGGAGTTCAACGCGACCCTGGCGGCGGCGACCGGCGCGGTCACCGCGCATACGAGCGGTCCGACCGTCTGCGGGGCATCGGGAGGGGTCTCGCTCACCGTCGTGCCGGCGGGAGTCGACCTCGCCGCGCGACAAGCTATTTAAACGACCTCCAACTGGCGCGCCCGTCTCTTGGGGACCGGATGGTCGAGTACAAGCTCGTGATCTCGGAGCGCGAGAAGTCGATCGCGCGTACCGTCGGCGACCCGCAAGCTGCCGGCTTCTTGGGCAAGCGGATCGGCGAGACGGTCGGAGGGGAGCTCCTGGGGGCCGGCGGATACACGTTCCGCATCACCGGCGGGACCGACAAGAGCGGCTTCCCTTTACGGCCGGACCTACCTGGCGCACGCCAGACTCGACTCTACGTCGGGGAGGGTTTCGGGTTCCACGCCCCGCGCCTAGGGATGCGGAAGCGACGAACGTTCCGCGGCAACACGATCAGCGAGGAGACGGTC
>JASHWY010000011.1 GCA_030043835.1 Thermoplasmata archaeon | reverse complement strand
CAAGCCACCTTCCTGAAGGGCGCTACGGATACATCGATAACGCCTGCGTCGTATCATCCTCTCGCGGACGGGGCCTCGGCCGGGACCTGCTCGAGTACGCCCGAGGCCGGCTCGCCGAACAGAACCTGAAGGGCCTCGTTCTCTGGTATTTCGCGGACAATCCGCTGGCTAACCACTTCTGGACCCGACTCGGCTTCCGAAATCTCATTACCCGCTTCGAGCGAAGGTACGATCTCCTGCCTCAGGGCCATACAGCGACGTAACGAGGCGTCCGCGGGTGGACTTGGTTCTCAGAAGACTCGATGGCGAACTTCGCGTTCGTTCCCGAGGCCCGTTCGCTCGCCCGCTAATCGCGGTCGGTCATCGTCCGGGCGCGTCGCTCATTAAGGTCGCGTTCGCGCAGCGCGCGAACGTTCCCGCGCTTCGCTCGGCGGCCGTAACGGCGACGCGACCGCCCTCGCGCCCCACCCCGTCGCTCGGGCGACCTGGGCGCTCGCTTCGCGCCGGCGACCGTAATCCGCGCCGGCAGCGCGAACGGAACCCCTTCGACCGCGCCTCCGAGGATTCACGCACGCAGGATAACGAGGTCCGGCGTACATTGACCGGGGGAACTACGGACGGTCACGTCCGTCGCTTCGCGCCCGACCGCTTCCGCTGGATCGCTCGCGAAACCCTCCGGGGGCCTGCGTCGGTCCCTTCCGCGTCGGTCGGGAGGTTCATTCGCGCGAGCATCGACCGGAATCTCGGATCGTGCCGGATCGAATCAAAGGCCGTCAGTTGATAGTCGAGCCAGAGCGTGCGGGCCCCGTCCTGATAGTCGCGTTCTAACCACTCGAGCGACTTCTCCTTCTCTCCCAAGGCCGCGTAGAGGGCCGCAATCAGTGTGGCGGACTCGTACTGGTTCTTCCGGGATTCCTGCCATTCTCCGGCCAAGCGCCGGGCCTCCTCGGGATTTCCGAGGCCGGCCCAGAGGACCGCCCGGTCGAACTGTTCGTACCCCCATACCGAACCGGTTGCGAGCTCCGCCTCTTTCCGCGCGTCGGCCGTCCGGCCCGCGCGGAGGTACACCAGCCCGAGGCGGATGTGAGGCACGGGATTCGACGGATCACTATCTCGGTCTTCTTCTAGCGAGGCGGCCGCCCACGCGAGGTTTCCGGAGCGTTGGTAGACATCGTTCAGCCACAGCCTGGGCAGCCGCCACAAGGGGTCCAACTCGATCGCTTTCCTGAGCTCTGCGGTGGCTTCGTCGAACCTCTTCAGCACCATCAGTAGGATGGAGTGCCAGAAGCGAGGCTGCGGGTTGCTTGGATTGAGCACGACGGCCCGTTTGAATTCCGCCTGGGAGAGTTCCCAGTTCTGCTCATACTGGAGGGCGAGGTTCCCCCGAGCGGTATGCGCGTCGGACGAGTTGGGGTCCAGCTCGAGCGCCTTGGCGACCAGCTCCTTCGCGCGAGGAAACACTTCCCGGGGGGCGAGGGTCTCGCCGGCGCTGCCAAGCATCAGGTTCGCGAGGTACGAATACGGTAGGGAAAAGCCCGGGTCACGCTGTATCGCCGCTTCGAACAATTTGACCGCCGCGGCGTATCCTTCGGCGCTCCGGGGCCGAGTTGGCGGTTGGCGAGCGGCATAGATTCCCCTCAGGTACAGGTCGTACGCCGCGAGGTCGGCCGTAGGTTTCGCCCGGATCGATTCACGCTCGGGAGCGAGCAGTTGCAGCCGGAGCGCTCCCGCGGTCCGTTCGGCGATTTCGGTCTGAATCGCGAACACATCGTCGAGCTCGCGATCGTAGCTGTTGGACCAGATGTATTCCTGCGATGGCGCGTCGATCAGCTCCAACGTGATTCGGAGCCGATTGCCGGCTTTCCGGACGCTCCCCTCCAAGACCGACGCGACGTCGAGCTCGGAGCCGATTTGGGATACGGACTTCGTTGTGGACTTGTACTGATTCACCGACGTGCGCGCGATGACCCTAAGTTCCCGAAGTTTCGAGAGGGAGTTGATCAGCTCCTCGGTCAGGCCATCTGCGAAGTATTCGTCCTTTGGGTCGGGACTGATGTTGGCCATGGGAAGGACTGCGAGCCGATTTCGGGGAGCAGTTAGCCTCGGCAGCGTAGGGGGGTCCCAGGGCAAGGCGACTCGATAGACGTCGATCGGAAAGCGGACGTTCTTGAGCGCCGTCGGGGGCAACTTCTCGAAGCGATTTGGGATCTTGCTCCGGACCTGATCGAAGACCTGGCCCGAAATGCAGACTCCCCCAGGAGGAGCCAGCGGCTGGATCCGAGCCGCGATGTTTACGGCGTCCCCGAAGATGTCATTCTCCCGCTCCTCCACATCCCCGAGGTGGACACCGATTCGGAGCACGATGGGGGTGACGCCCTTTCGCGAGTTACGCCCTCGGAGGCGTTGGTGGATGTCGAGCGCGCACTGGACGGCACGGAGAGCGCTATCGAACTCGACGAGGAACCCGTCGCCCGTTGACTTGATCTCGCGTCCTTGACGGGTCGCGAAGAGGGGACGAACCAGCTCCTGCTGCTCCCGGAGCAGTTCCAAGGTGCCTGCCTCATCGCTCTGAGTCCCGGCCGTGTAGCCGACCATATCGGTGAACATGATGGCGGCGAGTCGCCGGGTCGCGACCACGCCTCGAGAACAGTAATCGATAGATTAAGCCCCGCACGGCTCACCGCTGCGTTGGGCCCGCAGCCGCCCTCACCCCTTTGGGTGGCTGCTCCGCCGGGGAACGGGCTACGCCCAGCACCGTGTCGCGCCGCCCACCGGCGGTGAGGCAAATCTTCGATGCGGGGCCCGCTCCATCGAGTCCAAATAGAGCGTCGGCCATTCGACGCCATGTCCGGCCTCACGACGGTTAAGCTCTCGATCACTGGGATCCTCAACCATACGCCGTTCAGGGGCCAAGGAACCCTCAATGTCGACAGCCAATCGGGCACCAAATCCGGGACGGTCGTCTATGCAGAGACTCCCCCTCCGGG
>JASHWY010000076.1 GCA_030043835.1 Thermoplasmata archaeon | reverse complement strand
GCCGTCGAAGCGGCTGTTCATCGTGGGAGGGGGTAACGTCGGCCTCATCGTCGCCTATCAGGCGCTTCAGGCCGGGATCGACGTCGTCGCTCTGGTAGAGATGCTTCCCGAATGCGGAGGATACAAAGTGCACCGGGACAAGATCCTGCGACTGGGGATCCCTGTCTACACCTCGCACACGGTGCTTAGGGCCGAGGGGAGGGATCACGTGGAACGGGTGATCGCGGCCCGGGTGGACGAGAAGTTCCGGCCGATCGAGGGCTCGGAGATCGCGTTCGATGTCGACACCGTGCTCGTCGCGGTCGGTCTCTCTCCCGTGAACGAGCTCTTCGAGGAGGGCCGACGTCTCGGCATGCGGGTCTACTCGGCCGGGGACGCCCACGAGATCGCGGAGGCATCGGCGGCGATGTTCTCCGGGAAGATCGTGGCGCGAACCATCCTTCGGGACCTGGGTATTCCCGTCGAGGTCCCGCCGGACTGGCTTACCATGGCCACCGTGTTGGGTAGCCACCCGGGCCCGGTGCTCGGGTCGTACCCTCCGCCGTCCGAGGTCAAGGTCTACCCAGTCATCCGCTGCGAGCAGGAGATTCCGTGCAATCCGTGTACGGAGGTCTGCCCCAAGGACAGTATCGCGATCCCGGAGGGCAACATCCTCGGGCGGCCGAAGCTCGTCGGAGACTGCGTCGGGTGCCTGAAATGCGTGGCGGTCTGCCCGGGCCTTGCGATTACCATGGTCGACCGGCGCTACGACCGCGCTGGGGAACGGGCGAAGGTGACGATCCCGTGGGAGATGCCCGAGGAGCTCGTCAAGCCCGGCCAAATCGTCCCGACGACCGGCACCGAGGGAGAACCGGTCGGTAACGGGAAGGTGATTCGGATCCTCTCCGGTAAGTCGCTCAACCGCCGTAGACTCATGGTCCTCGAGGTTCCCGCGTCCGAGGCCGACCGCGTCGCCGGGGTCCGGATCCGGGAGCCCGAGCCGCCCATCCATCCCGAGGCGGTCCCGCCCACGAGCGACGCGGAGGTCGTCATCTGTCGCTGCGAGCGGGTAACGAAGGAAGCGATCGAGGAGTACATTCGGGCCACCGGGACGAGGGACATCAATGCGGTCAAGGCGGCCCTCCGGTGCGGAATGGGCCCGTGCGCTGGCAAGACCTGCGCCGAGCTCACCCAACGGATCTTCCGAGAGCTCGGGGTCGATCCGCGGACCGTGACGCCTCCCGTTCGCCGACCGTTCGTCCAGGAGGTCCCGATCAAGGCGTTCTTGGTGGAGAGCGATGCCGAAGCCGGAGTTTGATGCCATCGTCATCGGCGCGGGTTCGGTGGGTAACCCCACGGCCTATTTCCTCGGACGGGAGGGGCTTCGGGTCCTCGTGATCGACGAGCTGGCCTCCTCGGGACAAGGTCAGAACAAGGCCGCGATCGGAGGAGTGCGGGCGACCCACTCCGACCCCGCGAAGATCCGGCTCTGCGAGCTGAGCCTCGACGTCTACTCCCACTGGAAGGAATCCACGGGGACCGACATCGGATGGAAGCACGGAGGATACTGCTTTCCGGCGTTCGACGAAACCGTCGAATCGACGCTTCAGAAGTTGCTCCCCATCCAGAAAAGCTACCGGCTCAACATCGACTGGCTGAGCGCGGAGGGCATCGAACACGTCGTACCGGGGATCAACAAGAACGGTCTGCGCGGCGGGACCTACTCTCCGGACGACGGTCAGGTGAATCCTCTGCGGGCCTCGGAGTCGTTCACGAACGAGGCGCGGCGGTTCCACGCGGAGTACCGGTACCGCGAGGCGGTCACGTCGTTGGTCATGGAGGATCACACCGTGACCGGCGTAAGGACCGACCAGGGAGAGTATCATGCCCCCCTCGTGATCAACGCCGCCGGCGTCCACGCATCCCGGATCTGTGCGATGGCCGGCCTCGACATCCCGATCCTTCCCGACAGCCACGAAGGAGGGATCTCCGCCCCCGTGAAGGAGTTCCTCGGTCCGCTCGTCGTGGACCTAAGGCCGGGACCGGAGGGGAAGACGACGAACTTCTACTTCGGCCAGGATGCGGACGGTCAGATCATCTTCTGTTATACGCCGAGGTCGCCGATCTCCGGGGAGAACCGGAACTCCACCTACGAGTTCATGCCGATCGTCGCGGCCCGCTTGGTCGAGGTGATGCCGAGGCTCAAGAACTTGACCATCCGACGGGTCTGGCGCGGGCTGTACCCGATGACCCCCGACGGCAGTCCGATCGTGGGGAAGGCGCCCCACGTGGAAGGGCTTCTTCTCGGAATCGGGATGTGCGGGCAGGGATTCATGCTCGGTCCCGGCGTCGCGATGAACCTCGCATCGCTGGCGGTCCACGGGAAGCCGACGATCGACTCGGAGGTCTTCGACCTGCTGAGCCCCGCCCGGGATCTCTTGGGTGGCAAGAGAGAATCGTTGAAGTGAATGGAGGCTCTGCGCTCCGGCGAAGTCGGGATCCCGGCGCCCGAGTCACGCGGAGATACGTTCGAGCCGTTGACCCGTCGATTTCGGCCCGAAGAGGGCGATGATTCCGGCGGTAAAGCCCGTGATCCCCACGACCGTGAGACCGAAGAAAAACGACGTAGCGGTCATCAACGCGGGAAGCGCCAACGCTCCTACCACACCGCCCGAATGTCCGAGGCCGTCGATCCACGCGAATCCCGAAGTACGCGCTCGGGTCGGGTAGCTCTCGGCAGTGTACGTGTAAGCGACCTGGAGGTACGTCCCGAGCGCGAAGGACGCTAGGAACGAGCCCGCGGTGATCAAGAACGCCCCGTTGAGCGATCCGATCCGCACCATGCCGATGAGCCAAACCCCGGTCGCGACCACGATGAGAAGGTGCCGCTCGACCCGGTCGGCGGTCGCCACGCGCCGAGCTCCCCGGTGGGTTTGGGCTAGGCCCCGGAGGACGGCGGCAGCGCTTTGCCGACCCCACGCTCATATACCGAGCCATGCA
>JASHWY010000075.1 GCA_030043835.1 Thermoplasmata archaeon | reverse complement strand
GTGGGCCAGCTCATCTACTTCGAGATCTCGGGACCGGTGACCCGCAGCTATTCGGAGAAGCGTTCCGCCAAATACCGGACCGTCTCGCCGCATCCCGCGCCGTCCCGCATGCATCTAAATTTCGGGCACGAGACCCGGCGGCATCGCGCGTCGCCCCCGAGGCGACGTAGACCCTCCCCCCGGAGCCGAGCGTAGCCCTACGGAAGCGAGCGGGGCTCGCGGGGCCTCGTGAGGTAGAACGCCGGTCGTCCGGGCCGCGCGCGATCTCTGCGACCGAGCGGATCTTCGCTCCCCGCTTCGTCTTCCGGGAGGACGAAGATCGAACGAAAGCCGAACCGCCGAACGAGATACCCCTCTGCGTCTTTGAGCGTCTCGGTCTCGTTGACGGAGGGGGCCGGCGCCTTAGGCTCGGACCGGAGCGCGGCGCTCACCCGTTCCACGTACCGGGGGATCTCCGGGCGATGCGCTGCGACCTCGGGGTGTCCGGCCGCACGTTCCATCACATCCCGAATCGAGGGGAGGCTTCCTCGCTCGAGGCCCTCGACGAGCCAACGCTCGACCGGGGCTTTCCAGGGCGACGCGACGTAGAAGATCGCCACCTCGGGCACGGGTTCCCCGCGGTCGAGGACCGGTCGCAACACGGCTCCCAAGTCGTCCTCGACCCGCTCGAGGAACGCCTCTCGGGCTTCGGCGGTCGGAGACCGCGCGAACTCGCCGGGCTCCGGCAGCCGCTGCGCCGCGACGAGCCCCTCGAACCAGCCTCCCGCGAGCTCTTCCGCGAGGTGCGGCGTGATCGGCGAGAGCATTCGAACCCACGCCCGGCCGAGGCGGTCGGTCGCGGCACTCGCGGTGGCCCCGCGCGAGTAGTACCTCCGCAGCGTCGCAGGGATCTCGGCATAGACGATCTCTGCGGCGCTCCGAAGGTCGAACGAGCGGAACGCCTCGTGGAACCGCGCGACGAGGTCGTGGAACCGGGAGGTGAGCCAGGCATCGAGTTCGGGAGGCCCGTCGCCGCTCCCCACGGTCCCCTTGACGAGCCGCTCGACGTCCGCGAGGCGGGACGCTGCGGAGTCTACGGCTCCCGCGTTCCACTCGAAATCCTGCGCGGGCGACGCCGCGACCACGTAGAAAAGTCGGAGGGGGTCGGGCCCCCACTGAGCGAGCGCGACGTCGATCGGTGGGATCCGCCTGCCGGCTCGAGTTTTCGCGGAGAGCTCCTTCTTCGAGATCTTGGCCCCGCCCTCGCTCGTGATCCATCCGTGCTCGAGAATGCCCCGAGGCTGGATCGCGTCGTCGAGGAGCCGCGCGTGGGTGAAGAGGAAGACCGGGAAGTGGACCCTCTTGTGCTCCTTGCCTCCGATGTTGAGGTCGAGCGGGTACCAGTAAAGGAATTCGGCTCGGACCGCGTCGTGGACCGATCGATCGACCGTGGGCTCTCCCGGTCCCTGGCCGCGAAAGACGTAGTCGAGGAACGGGACCGTGAGCTGAGCGACGGTGAGTCGGCCGTCGGCGACGAACCGTCGCACGACAAAGTACGCCATGTAGAGCGTGGAGTCGGCGATCGGTTCGATCACCCACGAGGGGTCGAGCGGAAACGGTGTTCCGAGCCACGGTCCCTTTCTCGCGCACGGCCGGTCGGCGAACCAGTCGAGGATCCCCGGGAGATCCCGGGCGTAGTCGGGCGGCACGATCGTGGCGCGGGCGGCCACCTCCTTCGTGCGTGCCTTCCATTCCGAATCTCCGTAGCGGAGGAACCACTGGTCCGGGACTCGACGGATCACGACCTCGTGGCCGTTCCGGCAGACGACGGGCTTCGAGAACTCTCGGAGGTCGAAGCTGTCCCCTCGCTCCTTGAGCCGAGCCGCGACGAGCTCGCGGGCCTCTCGAACCGAGGCCCCGGAGAGGTCAGGAACGACCATCCGGCCGCGCGCAAACTCGAGGCGGTAGAGCCGATCGGTCGCTTCGTCCACTTTCTCTGGGTCGCTAAGGCCCCGTGCCCCGACGGCGCGCAGGGCCTTCTCCGCTGGGGTCCCATTCCCGGCGGTGAGCGCCTGCTCGGACGCGGTGAGCGAGGCTCCCCCCGCGACCTCGATCAGCACCGGTGGGGTGCCGATCCGCTCCCGGTCCGTGGGCGCAAGTTCGGCGAGAGCCGCTGCGTCGGCCGGCGCATGGGCCGGGACCGACATCACGACCCCGGTACCGATCTTCGCGTCGACGATCGAGCTCGTGAAGATCCGCACCTTCGCGTCCCGAAGGGGGACCGAGACGAGACGGCCGGCGAGCTCCTCGTTGGGAACCGGGTGGCCCACGCGGCCTCCGTACTGCTCGACGAGACGCTCGGCGCCGGTCCGGCTCACGAGGAACGACCCCGACCCGAGATGCCAAACGACGAGCTCCTCCACGGGCGAGAGCCAGAGGTTGGTGACGCCGTAGATCGTCTCCGGTCGCAGGGTGGCGGCCAGAAGCTGTCGACCGTCGTCGAGGCGGAACGGGACGGTGGTGTACTGAAGGACCTCCGCGTCGCCGCCTCGGGAGAGGTCGGTCTCGGCCGGGTCGACCGCGACGGGCCCGCAGACCGGGCAGACCGACGCGAAGTACGTTCCCTGAACTAGGCTGTCGGTCGCTTTCAGGCAGTGGAACTGCCATCGGATGAACGCCCGGTAGTCGTCATCGACCGTCGTGAGGTAGGTGCTTTCATCGACCAAGACTCCTAAGCGCCGGAGGACCCTAAGGTACTCCCGCCCCAGGAACCGCGCGGCGTATTCCGGGTCCTCGAGGGCGGCCCACTCCGAACGAGGCACGTCGTGCTCCTCGAGCTGCTCCACCGTCGTCGGGTCCCGGTCCTTCACCTTGCGGGACCAGGCGACCGCGGGGAGCCCTGAAGCGTGAACCCCGAAGGGGAACAGCACCTCTTCGCCCAGCATCCGGTGGTACCGGTGAAGGGGGTCCGCGTAGGCGTACCCCCGGAGGTGGCCAACGTGAAAGAACCCGCTCGGTCCGGGATAGGCCACCACGGCGTAGAACTTACTGTGCCCAGGTACGTGCCGGCCCCGCGAGAGGCCCTCTCGGTTCCACGCTTCCTGCCAGTGCGTCGCGCGTTCCGGGTCCATCTCGGGCTTCGAGCGGGGTTCCGTATTTGAGCGATTGCTCCGACACGGCGACCGGTTCCTCCGGCAGCGCCGGTGGCTCGAGGCATGCTTTAGAGCCGGCCCTCGCTCCAGAAGGGACGATGCGCATCATCGAGGTCTTTCACTCCGTCCAAGGGGAGGGTCCGCTCACGGGCACCCGTACTACGTTCGTTCGTACGGCCCGCTGCAACCTGCGATGCCGCTGGTGCGACACCACCTACTCGTTCGGGCCCGGACGGGAGCGGTCGATCCCCTCGATCGTTCGGGAGGTCGAGCGGAATCGGACCCGACACGTCTGCTTGACCGGCGGAGAGCCCTTGCTCCAGTCCGAGTCCGTCGATCTCGCTCGGGAGCTTTCGAGGCGCAAGATCACGACGGTCATCGAGACCGGAGGTTCGCTCGACATCTCGCCGTACCTCCACCTTCCGGGGGTCGTCCTCAGCGTGGACGTGAAGTGTCCTGCCTCGGGGATGGAAAAAAGGAATCGTTGGGAGAACCTTCCTCTCCTCCGGGCCCGGGACACGCTCAAGTTCGTCATCGCCGACCGAAGGGACTACCTCTACGCGCGGCGGGTGGTCGCCCGGTACCGGGGCCCGGCAACGATCGTCTTCCAACCGGTCTGGGGAACGGATGCCGGCCGCCTCGCCGACTGGGTCCTCGCGGACCGGCTCGACGTGCGCGTCATGCTCCAGGAGCACAAAGTTCTCTGGGGCGATCTGCCCGGACGCTGACCTTCCGAATCGGGTTCCTCCCGGAGATAGGCTAATGAGGGCCGGACCCCCGTTCGCCCCTCCGGGCCATGGGAGTCCCCGATCCGTCCTCACGCGACACGTTTCCGGGCTTCGAATCGCCGTTCGGAAAGGCGCGGGGAATGGTCTTTCCTCGAATCGTCCTCGTCGGCCACCGCGTCCTCAACGAGCTCGCGGGGACGTGCCACCAGTTCGACTTCCCGCCGCACGGAGCGGTCGTCACCGGCCCCAAGACCGCAGAGCTCGCCGGGAATCGGGCAGCGGCCCTCTTGAACGCCGACGGGTTCGAGGTGGCGACGATCGTCGCCCGGGAGGCGACGGAGCCGG
>JASHWY010000074.1 GCA_030043835.1 Thermoplasmata archaeon | reverse complement strand
CCCGAGCCGCTCGCTCTCTGGTCGTCAGTCGACCGCTACTACGAGGAGCTTCTGATCCCGCCCGACGCCGCTCTCGCAGCGACGCTGAGAGCGAGCGCCGCCGCTGGGCTCCCCGAGATCCAGGTCTCACCGCTGCAAGGCCGGTTCCTTCAACTCCTCGCCCACGCTCTCGGCGCGCGCCGGATCCTCGAGATCGGAACTCTCGGCGGCTACAGCACCCTTTGGCTCGTCCGGGCGCTCCCGCCCGACGGGCGGGTCGTCACACTGGAGATCGATCCACGGCACGCCGAGGTCGCCCTCTCGAACCTAAAGCGCGCCGGCGTTGTCGATCGGGTCGACCTTCGGCTGGGACCGGCGCTCACGACGCTTCCGACGCTCGTCGCCGAGCGCGCCGGACCGTTCGACCTCGTCTTCATCGACGCCGACAAAACGGCCTACCCCGACTATCTCGACTGGTCCGTACGCCTTGCCCGTAGCGGGAGCCTGATCGTCGCGGACAACGTCGTCCGCCGGGGCGACGTCGCCGACCCCGACAACTCAGATCCCCAGGTTGAGGGAATCCGGCGAATGAACGAGCGGATCCGGGCCAACCCTCGCCTTCGCGCGACCGTGATCCAGACCGTCGGGGTGAAAGGGCACGACGGGTTCGCCGTGGTGCGGGTCGAGGCCAAAGCGTGACGAGGCTCGGGCCCGGCCGGCCGTTTTCGCCGGCGGAACCCTAATAAACCGTCACCCCTCCCTCGCGCGTCCGAGCCCCTCTGGAATGAAACGGTCCTCGCGGGTATGGAAGAAGCGCGGCCACATGCGCTGGAAGTGGCGCAAAAAGAGGATGCGCCGTCGCATGCGGGCCCAGAAGATGCGCAAGCAGTAAGGTGGTGCTCTCCTGGGACTTGGAGCCGGTTCCGGCCCTCGGCCGCTACCAGCCGAGACGGTCGAGCTTTCGGGCTTCTTTGGTCGCCTTCTTCCACTCCCGATAGTGGTCTCGGCAGAGCGGAGCCCGACGTCCCTTTTCGGGAAGCCGGTCGAAGGCCTTGCGCGCTTCGGCAAGCGCGAGGTGGCGGACCGAGGGAGCCGCGCACCCGGGAACGATGCACGGCTCCTGGGCCTCGAGGGGGTCGTCGGGGCTCATCGACCGGCCTCGGTCGGGAGAACCCCGGCCACGAGGTCGGGGATCTCGTAGGGAAACCGGGCAACCTTCGCCCCGGCCGCTTCGAGAGCGGCGACCTTCGTTTCCGCCGTGCCCTTTCCGCGCGTGATGATCGCCCCGGCATGTCCCATCCGCTTTCCCGGCGGCGCGCTGCGTCCGGCGATGTAGGCCACCACCGGCTTCGTGAAATGGTGGGCGATGAACTCGGCGGCATCTTCCTCCGCCGTTCCGCCGATCTCGCCGACCATCACGACGGCGTCCGTCTCCGGGTCTTGCTCAAAGTACGGGAGGGCGTCCACGAACGACGTGCCGATGACCGGGTCGCCACCCAGCCCGATGCACGTCGACTGTCCGAGCCCGTGCTCCTTGATGCCGTTCACGATCTCGTAGGTGAGCGTCCCGCTCCGTGAGATCACTCCGACCCTGCCGGGTTGGAAGACCACGTTGGGGATGATCCCGACCTTTGCCTTCCCCGGCGAGGCGATTCCCGGGCAGTTGGGTCCGATAATGCGCGCACCCTTCTCGCGGGCGTAATGGTACATCACGAGCATGTCGTGGAACGGGATGTGCTCGGTGACGATGACCGCGAGGCGGATGCCGGCGTCCACCGATTCTATGAGCGCGTCGCGCGCGAACGGGGCCGGCACGAAGATGCACGACGCGTTCGCGCGGCTCGCGTCGACCGCCTCCTGGACCGAGTCGAAGACCGGCACCCCCTCGACCGAAGTGCCGGCCTTTCCCGGTGTGACCCCTGCGACGACGTGCGTGCCGAAGAGCTGCATCTGGCGCGTGTGAACGGTACCCTGGTGGCCCGTGATCCCTTGGACGACGACGCGGGTCTCGCCCGTCACGAGGACGCTCATGCTCTCCCCTGCGCCGCCGCGACGACGGCCTGCGCCGACTCTTTTAGGCCGGGAGTGGCCGTGATGCCCGCCGCGCGCAGGATCTCGATCCCTTCCTTCTCGTTGTTCCCACGGATCCGGGCGACGAGAGGGAACCGGTCAGCGGCCGGGACCTGCCTCATCGCTTCAACGAGACCGGTCGCGACCGTGTCGCACCGCGTGACGCCTCCGAAAATGTTGAGAAAGACCGCCTTCGGTTTCGCCTGGGCCATGAGGAGGAACGCCTCGGTGACCTTTTTGGGGTCGTCGGTCCCGCCGAGGTCGAGGAAGACCCCCGGGTCCCCTCCGAACTCCTTCAAGACGTCGAGCGTCGCCATCGTGAGCCCCGCACCGTTCGCGATGACGCCGATGTTCCCACTCAGCTGGACGAACGCGATGTCCTTTTCCCGGGCGATCTCCTCGAGCGGGGTCCGATCGTCGCGGATCTCGGCGTACTCGGGGTGGCGGAAAACGGCGTCGTCCTCGATCACGACCTTGGCGTCGAGCGCGATGAGGCGGTCTCCCACCAGCGCGAGGGGGTTGATCTCGATCAGGTCTGCGTCCTCTTGGTTGAACGCCCGCCACAACGAATCGAGGAGGAGGTCGAGCGATCTCGCGGTCGGCCCCGAAAGGCCGAACAGCTTCGCTGCGCGTCGCTTCTCGTACGCAGCGAGTCCCGGAAACGGATGCACCGGCTGGCGGTCGATCGCCTTGTCGTCTACCGTTTCGATCTCGACGCCTCCCTGCGCGCTCGCGATCAGGATCGGCACGCGGAGGTTCCGGTCGAGGGTCAACGAAACGTAGTACTCGTGACCGATCGCGAGCTTCTCCTCGAGCAGGATCTCCTTCACCGTCTCGCCCTTAAAGTCGAGACCGAGGGTCGCCTCGGCCGCGGCACGCGCCTCGGCGGGCGTGTTGGCGAAACGAACGGCTCCACCCTTCCCTCGGCCGCCCGCGAGCACCTGGGCCTTGACGACGCACGGGAGGGGGACCGCTCCGGTTCGGACGAGCTCCTCGGCCTCGTCCGGGGATCGGGCGACCTGTCCCTGAGGAACCGGCACCCCGTATCTGCGGAAAAGCTCCTTACCCCGCCACTCGGCGAGCTTGACCATCGTGAACCCTTGCGGCGCGCAAACGAGCCGCGTATTAAGGGCGCCGGGCCGGCGGCAACGCGCGCCATCTCCGGCGGTCCCTTCCCTCGCCGGGAATTGCCGATTCCTCCCATCGTTTATGCGGTCTCAGGACCCCGCGCCCTAACCGTTGACGCAGATCTCGACCCTGCACGCTCGTGGATATCTCTAGCGCTCGCCCGCACGGCGTTTCGATCGGGTCCGTTGCCCGGGCCCTTTCCGAGTGCTGGCCGAGGAAGGGCCTCCTGAGTCCCCTAGGTCACGACCGAGATCGTCAAGAAACTTACCCGCGAACTCGGGCTTCGTCCCGTAGATCCAGTGGCGGCCACCGTGCGGCGAGAGGACGAGCGCGTTCGTCGTCGCGCTTCCCATGGTCGCGACGTCGTTCGCGATGACCCAATCGGCTCCGGTCTCCTCGCGCAACCGTCGGCCCTCGCGTTCGAGTTCGTCCGCGCTCCGTCCGGCATCGAGCTTGAAGGCGACGAGGCGAGTCGGAGGGGGAGCGAGCCGGCGAAGCTCGGGAAGGACCTTGGGGGCTCGGCGGAGGGTAAGCGTTAACGTGGGGTGCCCGCGGGAAGGGATCTTGCCCGACTTCGGCTCGAGCGTGTAGTCTGCCAGCGCCGCCGGAACGATGACCGCCGCCGACGCCGCGAGCTCTTTGCGCCTTTTTCGCGCCAGGGCGAGAAGCTCCTTGACACTCCCCCACCGAAGGGTAGGAATCCACGACGGGATCGTGACCTGGAACGATCCGGCCCACAGACTCACGTTCGCCCCGCGGTAATACGCCTGGTTGGCGAACGCCACGGCGGACGCCCCCGAGCTCTCGTTCGTTACCGAACGGACCGCGTCGATAGGCTCCCGGGACGCTCCTCCGATGACCACGACCGATTGGTGGGCCCAGGGCCCTCGCCCCAGCCGATGAAGGACGGCGGCCGCGATCTCTTCCGG
>JASHWY010000073.1 GCA_030043835.1 Thermoplasmata archaeon | reverse complement strand
CGAACCTTCACGAGCTACGAGGAGCGTTCCTTGCCGTAGAGGTCGGGGTCGCCAACCTCCGCGGCTCTGGGCCCCGCTCCTCGACGTTACCCACGGGTACGGAGGATGAAATACCCGACCGGATTCGGTCCGAAAGGATCGGCGGGGCGAGTCGATTCATGAAACTCACCTTTCTCGGCACGGGCGCCGGGAACTTCCGCGGCAGCCGCCGCAACATGTCGAGTGCGTTCTTCGAAACTGTCCTCTTAGACTGCGGGGCGGGAACGACGGCGCGTCTCTACGATGCGGGATTGTTCAGCCGGGTGGACGGAATTCTGATCTCGCACCTGCATACCGACCACTTCGCTGGTCTCTTCGATTACCTCTTGCACACCCTCATCACCGGTCGTACGCGTCCCCTCACGATCGTCTCGCCGCCGGGGCTCTCCCCGATTCTCGCAGCGATGAACGCGGTCGGAGCGATGGTCAAGGACCCTGCGAATCTCTACGATCTTCGGTTGGTGGAGGGATTGCGCCCGGAGGTGACCATCGGTCCCTGGCGGGTTAACGGGGTACCTCTCGACCACAGCACCTACAATCTTGGGTATCTCCTCGCCACGGACACCACGACGCTCTTCTACACCGGAGACACCCGGGAGCCCGCGGTGCCCTCGGGTCTGCGAGCGGACTTCGTCATCCACGAGTCGACCTTCGCCGACCGTGATGCGCGCCTCGCCCGCGAGTTCGGACACTCCACGGCGTCGCAAGCAGCCCAGGCCGCCCGGACGATGACAGCCCGTCGACTCTTCGTGACTCATATCGGCAGTCGTGATGGGGCCGAAGCCGAGATCCTTCGCGAAGTTCGAGCCGGATTCCCCGACTCGACGGTCGCGGAGGATGGCAGCGAGTACGAGCTCTGAACGCCCCACCAAGGAGCCGCCACCGGGCCGACACGGGCTCCGAACCTCGCCGTCGGCCTTCGAGATACGTATTAATCCGATGAGATAGTGCCAGCTTCCGTGCCGACGTCGCTGAAGTTCGCGGCCGGCGATCTCGCGCAACGCCTCAAAAAGGTACCGATCCTTGGGGCGCTCTCCCCTCGCCAGTTGAAAACGCTCGCGAAGTGGACGGGGGTCTTCGCCGTCGAGAAAGGCGAGACCGTCGTGAAGCGAGGGGACAAAGGGAACGGGCTCTACCTAATCCTCGACGGATCGGCCGAGGTCCGGCGCGGCCGCCGCCGTCTCGCGCGGCTCGGGGCCGGACAGTTCTTCGGCGAAATGTCGCTCTTCGACGATCAGCCACGGTCCGCCGATGTCATCGCGCTCCGCCCCTCGAAGATGGCGGTACTGCAGAAGTGGGAGTTCTGGGGCTTTGCGGCGACCCAGCCGGGAGTGGTCTTAAGCATCCTCCAGGAGATGAGCCGTCGGCTTCGGGCCGCCAACCAAGCGCTCGGCGATTGATCGTACCTTCCTCCCCATGGCGGGGGACGCCTCCGCCGGTACCGGTCGCCCGTTACCCTCGAAACAACCTTTACGGGAGGGTCGCTCCGTCCAGCACGGGGTAGCGTCATGGACCTCCTCGACTTCGCGGTCTATCGGTTCCTTTCTCCTCGCGGCGAGGCAAGATTCTGGGCCGGACGCCGGGTCATCGACCCGAGGATCACGCCGCGAGAGATCGCGGAACAGGCAGGGGTCAGCGAAAGCGGGGTGCGCACGCGGCTCCATCACCTTGCGGAGCGGGGATACCTTGCGGATCAGTCCGTGATCCCCAATCCGGCGCTCTTCGACCGCCGGGTGTTCGTCGCGGACCTTCTCGTCCGGCAATCGGGGGAAGTCGATCGCATCCTGCGCGATCTGAGTCTCGTGGAAGGCGTGGTTTTCACCCGCGATGTGATGGACGAGGACGAACGAGAGATCCAGGTGCACTTCGTGTCCGAGAGCGAGTCGACGGCGGCTCGCGTCGGGGCGCTACTCGGCCGCCTCTCACCCACGGGCACCGCGGTCGTCCCGCACGCCTACTACACTCCGCCGTGTGAACGCGAGCTCTCCTCGGTCGACTGGAGAGTCCTTCAGGGGGTCTGGCGTCACCCCGACGCGGGGTTTGCTGAGATCGCCCGTACCGCGGGAATCTCCCTCAAGACCGCCGCTCGGAGCTATCGCCAGCTGATCGACGCTCGAGCCTGTTGGTGGACCCACGGACCCAACTCGGAGGAATTCCCGCTCGCCCTCGTACGTGCGGATCTCCGCGGTCCCGCACACCGGGATGCCGTGGCGGAGTGGATCAGCCGAGAGGCACCGGCCTGGATGCCTGTCACGAGCGACGGATTCGGCCTCGAACCCGAGCTCGCTGGGGCCGTGGTCGTGGGTCTTGTGCCGGCCGATGCTCCCGCGGTCCTGGAACGTTTTCTGAGGAAGTTCGCCGGCATCGAAGGGGTCGCGAGAATCCGTCGGACGTTCGCGCTGGGCTCGGCCCTCTACCCCACGTGGTTTTCCGACCGGATTGCCGGCCGGGTGGCCGCGCGCGGGTGATCCATCGTGCCGTCGAGAGATTTGCTACGACCCCGTTGTCGCGCGAGATAAGGGCCAGATCGACTCCCCGATTCCGTGCCTCCAGAGCTTCCGCTTCGAGACCGGGGAAGCCACGGACGACCGGTAAAGGTGGCGCGAGTAGGCCCTTCCTCGTACTCGCTGAGGGGTCGATCGGATCGTCCCCCCTCCATCTTAGCGACATCGAGGCGAGGCATCCCGGGTCTCCCCTTTAACGTCGAAGTAGAGGTTCCCACCGTCAGCGAAGCGTCCGCTTCGGCCGGGGATCGCCCGCGTACGAGAGCAGCCGCCGTGCTCTACTGGACCGGGTCCCCACCGCCTGGCGTGCCTACGGTTTGGTCGTTTGGGGCCGGGTTGGTCCGGGGTGGGTCGGTCCAAGGTGAGTCGGTCCAAGATGGCTCAGTCCGGGGCGAGTCGGTCCGAGACGAAGCAGTTCGGCGCGAGTCGGTCCGAGGCGAAGCAGTTCGGCGCGAGTCGGTCCGAGACGAAGCAGTCCCGCGCGAGTCGGTCCGAGGCGGATCAGCCCGGGGTGGGTAGGCGAGGGACGGCTCGGCGCGCCCCGACTCAGTGTGGCCATCGTGAGCGCGACCCTGGTCGCCGCCCGCTTGGCCGTCGCAATTGCGATGCGGGTTTGAGCCTGAGCAGCCGCAAGGTGGGAGGAGATCATCTTGTTGGCCACGGCGTGGGTCGCCACCAACGTCCTCAGCGATGCCAGGCGCTGCATGGTAGCCGCCGCTTGGGCCGCGGCCAACGACGCCACTCTTCCAGCCGCTTCGGCCTCGGCGATCCCAATCATCATCTTCTCTGCCCCCGGGGTGCTTCCACCATCGCCAGAAAATGGGTGTGGGTTATTAATGGTGCCGCGAGAGGACTCAAACGAAAAGTCACCGAAAAAGCCCGGATGGCCGGTTCTTGCACCGGTTCCGCAGAAATCGGAATCCCGGTCCACGCCCCGGCTCCCCGCAAGACCAAACGCTGTTTGTGGCTGCCGCACTAGCTCTTTGACTCCCGCCGGGGCGTCGGGGGTCCCCGCCAACGACCGCTCATCGTCGACACAAGATTCGTGGAGGACCGCTTTCCACCCCTTTCCCACGCGGCCTCTCGGGAGAGGAAGAACGAGCCTTCCGACCGTCCGATCAGCGCCAGGACTCCGTGGATGGACAGGCGGCGTCTCGTCACCGCAGTCGGAGCGTTTCTCGGCACTGGGAATGGCTCCTCAACCTCGGACGGAACAAAGGCTGATAGGAGTGGGCCAGCTCATGAGTCGCCCGATCTCATCCGGGCAGCTCTATGTCCGCACTGGATGTCGCAGACCTTCGCGACAGATTCGGAGGACCGCATGACGTGGTGCGAGCCTCCGATGGTCGGGCTCTTTTTCTCCGGCGGTGGGAGCCCGGGGGAAACTCACAGGCTACCCTGCTCCTGTTTCACGGCATTACGGCGTATGGCGGACCCTACGGTCCGATGCTGGCGGAACCCCTGGCCGCAGCGGGATACACGGTGGTCGCGATGGACCTCCGGGGCCACGGACTCTCGGATGGAACCCGTGGGGACTATCCTAGTGCCGAGCGATTCGTACGAGATCTCAAGGAAACCGTGGCCTTCGTGCGGTCGAAGTCGCAAACCTTGGTGTTGATGGGCCACAGCTTGGGGGCGATCACGGCCATCGTGGCCGCGAAGAACTCCCCCGGGAAGGTCGATGGACTTGTTCTGTTGAGTGCGGCGAGAAAGATTCGGACAGTAACCTACCGCAAATCGTCGGCTCGCACGGCGCTCAGGAGTTTGATCGGGGCGACTCTTTTCCGGGGGATCCCGTGGATACCTTATGAGAGGGAGGGAATGATGGGCCGCGACGACCCCCTCTTCAATTTTCAGTACTCCGCGCGGTTCTACTCCGTCCTCTACGGCGTCGGAGCGCTCCGCCTCGCACGAATGCTGCGCCGGGGTGTGGTAGAGTCGCCCAATCTCCGGTTCGATGGAAAGCTGTCGATGCCGCTCTTGGTGGCCGTCGGCGACCGCGACGAACTCTTCACGACCGACGCCGCGCGGGAATTCTGCGAAGAGATCGATTGCGACGATAAGGAATTCCTTATCCTCCCGGGAGCCAAGCATGCAACCTTCCCGAGGGGCGGCTTGGGTCCGCTCGTGAACTGGCTAGCAAAGCGGTTCTGAACTGACGGTCCTCAGCCCCCCTCCGCCGTGTCCGACGCTGTTTGTGGTCGTGGCACAAGTTCATGGAATTATCCTTAGGGGCCGTAGAAGCCGCGTGACGTGGTTGGTATCGATCGACGAGATCCCGAATGGGCGCAGGGGTGGTTTCACCCGATTGTCAAACTCGGTCGAACGAAAGGCGCTTCTACCGAATC
>JASHWY010000010.1 GCA_030043835.1 Thermoplasmata archaeon | reverse complement strand
GCATTGACCCCGAACACGTCCGCGGGCACGCCGTCGGCGAGTCTTAATTCTGTGCGATGGTGGAATTCGAGAAGCACCTCAAGACCCTGGTCGTGGGCTCCGTGAGCCAGTTCGCGAAGGGGGACCCGGTACGGAGGTTCCCCGAGCCGAGCGATCAGTAGTAGCGCGCTGGCGCCGGCGCGGGCCGCCGCGCGGATCTGGAGAGGGTCTACGACGAACTCCTTAAACAGGACGGGACGATCCGTGCGGGAAGCGATCTCGGCCACGTCGCGAGGGCTCCCTTCGAACCGGGGTCGCGCCGCGAGGCACGAATAGCCGGAGACTTGGGCAGCCTCACCCAGCCGAACGAAGTCCTCGATCGATCGGGCGGGAAGGCGAGGGTTCTCCGATCCCGGCGAGACGCGCTTGTGTTCGATCAGCAGAGCGCCGTCTCGGCGATCCCTTACGATCGCGCCGGCGAGGCTCGCCCGCGGACCGCGAGCCTCCTCGGGGAGCGCCGCAAGGTAGCCGGGATCGCCGATCGACCCACGGGTCTCTCGAACGATCTCCGCGAGGAAGTCGGTCATCGCTCACCCCTCCTCGCTCTTCGCTTCCGCGCGAGGGCTCTCATCGCGGTGAGCCGTTCCTCGGCTTGGCCGAGGTCGAGGGCATCGCGGGCCCGTTGAACTCCGTCCGCGAGCGTCGGAGCGCGGCCGGCGATCCAGAGGGCTGCGCCGCTCGTGAGAAGGATCGACCCCCGTCGTGCCCCTCCGCCCCCCGCGAAGATCCGTTCCACCTCCGCCGCGGCCGCCGGGGGTGGGAGCGCCCCCCAACTTCCCCGGCGATCGTCGGGGGCGAGCAGGTCGGGGGCATGGACCGAGGTCGGTCGCACGCGGGAAGGATCCTGAAGGAAAGCAAACGTGGTTCCTGAGGGAGAGAACTCGTCGCACCCTTCCTCCGAGGTAAGCGTGAGGGAGCGCCGGAGGCCGAGCCGTCGAAGGACCTCGGCCGTTCGTTGGGCGGTGGGGCGGTCGGGGACGCCCACGACCTGAAACGGGACGTGCCCCGGGTTCGAGAGCGGTCCGAGCCGGTTGAAGATCGTCCGCACTCCGAGCACCCGTCGCGCCTCGACGACGGCCTTCGTCGCCGGGTGGAAGAGGGGCGCGTGCAGGAATGCGAGCCCCAGCTCGCGATAGCTCATAGCCGCGAAGCGGGGATCGTCGGTGACCGGGAGCCCGAGCGCCTCCAAAAGGTCGCTCGAGCCGCAGGGTCCCCGAGCGCTTCGGTTACCGTGCTTCACGACCGGAACCCCCCCAGCGGCGACCACGAACGCGCTCGCCGTAGAGACATTGAACGATGGTCGGGGCGCGCCCCCGGAGCCGCAGAGGTCGACCGCGAGGTCCCGCGCAGGAACCGGAAACGGCCGGGCCCGACGGCGCATCTCGCGCGCAAAGGCCGTGAGCTCGGCAGCGGACTCCTTCCTCGCCGACAGCGCCACGAGCACTGCGACGCGTTCGCTCTCGCTACGACCCGGGTTAAGGAGCGTGTCGAACGTCCGTCTCGCGTCCTTCGAGGAGAGCGGCGTCGGGTCGAAGAGACGGTAGAGAAGCGGAGCGATCATCGTCGGACCTCACCGAGAAAGTTCGCGAGGATCCGAGGACCCCACTTCGTGAGGTACGACTCCGGATGGAACTGCACGGATTCGACGGGTCGGCTCTTGTGCCGCAGGCCCATCACGAGCCCATCGGTTCCGCGGGCCGACACGGCGAGATCCAGAGGGATCGATCGCGGGTCGACGACGAGGGAATGGTACCTCGCCCCAGTGATCGGGGACGGAATGCCCACGAACACGCCTTGGCCATCGTGGCGGACCCGGGCGAGCTCGCCATGGACCGGCTCCGGTGCGCGGATCACGCGGCCCCCATAGTGCTCTCCAATGAGCTGGTGGCCCAAGCAAACTCCGAAGAACGGGCGCTCCCGGTCCCAGCGGTCGAGCAGCGTTCGCGCGAGCCCAGTGATTCGACGGTCGCTGGGATGACCGGGGCCGGGCGAGAGTACCACGCCGTCCGGATCGATCCGAACGACGTCCGCGACCGGTTCCGTGCAGCGCACGCAACGGACCTCGGCACCCTGCGCGGCGATCTCCTGCTCGATATTGTGGACAAACGAGTCCTCGTGGTCCACGAGGAGGATCCTCACGCCACGCCTCCCACCAAGGTCGCCTCGACCTGCTCGAGCTTGGCGAGCGTCTCCTGGAACTCGCGCGCGGGACGGGACCGATGGACGATCCCCGCCCCGGCGGCCGTGTAGAGGCGCCGGCCGGCCGCGAACGCCGAGCGGATCGTGAGCGCCCACTCCGCCCGACGACCGGGTCTGAGGAGCCCGACCGTCCCGGCGTAGGGTCCTCGCCAGGTTCCCTCCTCCCGACGAAGGAGCTCGGTCGCTCGGATCTTGGGGGCGCCGCTCACCGTCCCGGCGGGGAACGCCGCGGCGAGGGCTTCCCAAGGACCCACCGAGGGCCGAAGGCGGGCATCGACGCGGCTCACGAGGTGCTCGAGCCGCGCGAACCGCTCG
>JASHWY010000072.1 GCA_030043835.1 Thermoplasmata archaeon | reverse complement strand
TCGGAATACCTTGTGGGAGTCGGGGTCCCGCTTTCCGCCCGAGCGATCGCCGTCTCGGCGGTCGTCGTGATGACCGTTCTGAACGCACTCGGGATCCGACGTTCGGTCCGGATCACCGAGGCCTTGGTCGTCCTCTCGATCGTGACCTTGCTCCTCTTCGTTGGGATTGGCCTACCCAGCGCCCATGTCTCCAACCTCGTGCCGTTCGCTCCGGGAGGTATCGGCGGCATCCTCCGCGCGACGGCGCTGCTCTTCTTCGCCTACACGGGCTACAGCCGCATCGCGACCCTCGTGGAGGAGGTACGGGACCCGGCCCGGACCATCCCCCGAGCGACGGTGGTCGCACTCGGTAGCGCGACGATCCTCTACCTCTTGGTCTCGTTCACCGCAATCACCGTCCTCGGCGCCTCAAGGCTGGCGAGTTCGGGTTCCCCTCTCGAGGCGACGATGTTCGCCGTCGGCAGCCTCATCGGGGTCGGAATCGTCGCCTTGAGCGCGCTCACGACCACCTTCAATGAGGGCCTCTCGGACCTCCTTGGGGTTTCGCGAGTTGCCTTTGCGATGGGGCGAGGGAACGACCTTCCCCGTTCGCTCGCCCGGCTCGGCGCCCATCAGAACCCCTGGACCGCGGTGGTCGCGGTGGGCGCCGTCTCCGCGGGCGTTGCCGCCTTCCTTCCGTTCGAGTTCGCGATCGCGATCTCGAGCTTCGGGACCCTGCTCTACTACTCGGTCACGAACTTGAGCGCGCTCCGACTGAAACAAGAGGAGCGGCGTTTCCCCCGGGCACTCGCCGTCGCCGGACTGGTGGGCTGTCTCGGTCTCGCCTTCTCTCTCGCGCCACTCGAGATCGCGGTGGGCCTAGGAATCCTGGTCGCGGGGATAGCGTTCCGGATCGGGTGGCTCAAGCTTAGGCGGCCGGCGGCGGGCGCCCCGCCGTCGAGCGTATTGACCTAATCGAGAGGCCCTCGCTAAGCGGGTGCGCATTTCCCCTGGGGGAGAGGACGCGGGAGACGAGCCCGCCCTCTCGCTCGCTCGGGCTCGACCTTAGGCTCCGAGGGGGCGTTTTCCTCCCACTCGCGGACGTCCACGAAGGGAGCCTCTCCTGCAAAGGCGTTGGCGCACGGTAGAGCTCCTCGATATAGGGAGCCGGTTTCGAGGTCCTTTTCACGAAGGAGGGTGGCGGGACGCTCCGAAGAGAGGCCCCTGGAGGGACGGGAACTAAGGGTTTAGGTTCCTATGTTCGGACGCGCGCCTAGGCACCATCGATGGGGGACTCCAGTCTCTGGCCGTGGACGACCGTGAGAATGGGTGCGACTGACGCGCTCAGCGTCGGCGACGAGGACCTACGACCCGCCGCGCTCTCGGCTTGGCGCGTCGGTGCATCCACGGGACGTAGGAGATCCCGACGATGACTCCGTCCTCCGTTTGCAATCGAGCCACCGTTTGCCCCCAAGGGTCCTTCCGGGAGGCATGCAGGAGAGTGTATCCTTTGGACTCGAGCTCGGAGGCAGCCCTGGCAACGCTAGCGGGGCTGCCCACCTCGAACTCAACGAACACTTGGGGGACCGGACGGTCCGTCGGCCAGCTCTCGCTGCCAAAGCAAGCCCTGGCGGCCTCCGACAGCGGCCACACTCCAAAGTATCGGCTACCCTCCAGCTTCTCGCTGAAGAGGAAATCGCCTCCTTCTGCCGGACCCAGAGGCAGGCCGAGCGCATCTACGAAGAATCGTCGGCCTTCTGATCGATCGCGCGTAATCAGGCCGATGCTGCCGATGAAGAGTACTTTCATCAGTTGCCTCCCGCAGGCCATGATTCGCCCGTACTAGAGGGCGCTCGACCACCGCCCTACGGACGCCTCCTTGGCGGCTGGCTCAAGTCCGGCATTTGCCGGTCACTCCCAGAGCATCGAGGACGAGGGGGCCTCATCCACGACACGGAATTCGTTCGAAAGGCCCGTTTTGGGCGTCCGAGTGGAAGTATGTGAAGAAGAGATGGACGAGGGCGGCGGGTTAATCCAGCATCACCCGAACCTCGACCTACGACCGCGCCACCGGTGCGCCCTCATCGCCTGGTAGACTCGGACGTTGGCCGATTCCCGTTCCCCCTGCGGATGAGCGCTGATCCAGTGGCTGGGACAGTACCATCGGCCGCGGTACCGGAGGAACGCAGGGTGGTCCACGCGGTACTCGGGAACGCAGGCCGCGCAGCCCCGCCTCGATTCATCGAGCTCGGGAAGAAGAGACACCGGTCGCCTCGTGATACGGATGCGTGCGCATCGAATATGAAGTTCACGGCGGTTCCAACCCCAGATCGCGCTCCGTGCTCGGCTTAGCGTCCGATGTCAGGGTGCCGGGGGATTCTCGGCAGGAAGGACTGGTCGAAGACCCCGCCTTCCCCACGAGCCGGCCTTTGCTCGAAAGCCTCCCCTTGACCGCGTGAACCGGCGGCCAGCGCGCCACGGACACTTTCGAACACGGAGTAGTGTTCTCCCCGGGGGGGCAGCTCGCGGAAGGGGCGCGGTTCATGCCAGCAACC
>JASHWY010000071.1 GCA_030043835.1 Thermoplasmata archaeon | reverse complement strand
GCCGTCGACGGACTACGCGTCGCTCCTCTTGGTCCACCTCGTGGACCCGACGACCGCGAGCACGGATCAGCTTCGGATCGAAGCTCGGTTCCCCCAGCTTTCGGTCTTCACGCTCTCCGAGATCCTCGGGGAGATCCAACACGTCGTCAACCTCTATCGAACGTTCGGCATCCTGGTGGGAGCCATCGGCGTCGTGGTTGCGATCCTCTTCGCGACGACGGTCCTCCAGATGTCGGTCGACGACCGGAGCCGGGAGCTTGCCCTCCTCCGAGCGATCGGATACTCGCGCTTACGGGTCGGCGGGTTCGTCGTCGAGGAATCGATGCTGCTCGCCGGCATCGGGCTCGCGGTAGGGCTCGGGGTGGCGTACCTCGCCGCCTCCCTCCTCAATCTCGTTCTCCTTCGCCTCGTAGGCGGGCTTCCGGCCGGGTTCTCGTTCGTATCGTTCGACGCGACTGTCATCCTCTCAGGGATCGCGGTCGTCCTCGTGGTGGGGCTCGCCGCCGCCATCGCACCGGCAGCCCGGGCCATGCAGCTTCCCGTCGCGGAGGAGCTTCGAGCCCCATGACGCCCTGGGGTCTCGGTGGGGCTCTTCGGCACTCTCGCCTCCAGGCTATACTGGCGGTCGCGGCGATCGGCGCCGCCGTCGCGCTTCCCGTCGTGCTCGTGAGCGTCGGCGGCGGGGTCTCGGCCCACGAGTTGGCCAACCTTGAGAACGCCGGATACCAGATCGTCATCAGCGCGTCGGGGATCCACGGCATCGAGAACGCCCACGCTCTTGCCCACCGGATCCTTTCGACCGTCGCGTCGACGACGGCGGCGTCGCCGGTCTTATCGATCGCGATCGACGCGTTCACCGCCACCGGTGGTCCCACGCCGATCCTCGCCGAAGGAGTGATTCCGGACCAGTTCACCCCGACGCTCGGTCCCACCGAAGACGGTCTCTTCCCGAATCCGCTGCCGCTCGGGGACCCCACGGACGATCTGCATTTCGACAACGGAACCTACGTGGGCCCCGCGACGTACGACGTCCTCATCTCCACGCCGTACGAGTCGGCGTCGGGGGTCAAGGTCGGAGACCGGCTCTGGCTCGGACCCGTCGCCAACCGCTCCCAGGCGATCGCGTACAACGTGACCGGGACCTTCGGCGTTCCCCCGTCCCTCCTCGGCCCGACGGGCGCGTTCGCGATCGTTCTGCCGCTCTCCGACCTTCAGGTGATGACCGGCTACGGCCCTGCGCCGAGCGCGGTCATCCCGGACGCGGCCGACACGATCGAGGTCTCGGTGACGGGATCGGTCGCCACCAACCCGTCCGCGCTCAATGCCGTCCGAGCCCAGGTCCAGGCGCTCGTTCCGTTCTACGGCGTGAGCTCCCTCACCCAGGAGGCCCAGCAGCTTCAGTCGGCGAGCTCGGTCTTGACGGGCTTCTACCTCGCGCTCTCGTCGGTCGGGATCAGCGTCGGGCTCCTCTTCCTCGCGCTCGTGCTCCTCCGACGCGTCGAGGCGGACCGCCGATCGATCGGGGTGCGCCGGGCGCTCGGACTCCCGGGGCGGTCGATCGCGGCGGGGATCCTGCTCGACGGCATCGTCCTCGCCGCTCTCGGAGCGATCGTCGGCCTCGTGGCGGGCTACCTCCTCGTCGAGTCGATCGCGACGTGGGCCAAGGGCACCGTTAAGGAGGCGGCGAGCCTCGCGGTCTTCTCGCCCCCGGTCCTCGCAGCCCTCGTCGTCGGCATCCTGCTCCTCTCGCTCCTCGCGAGCGGCGTCGCGACCCGCTCCGCCCTCAAGATCGACATCACCGAGGCCCTCCGTTGATCCCGTCGCCGGCTCCCACGATCGCTCTCGAAGCGGCGACACGCACGTACGATCCCGGCGGCCCAGACCAGGTCCGCGCGCTGCGGGGGGTCGACCTCACGATCCCGCCCGGGGAGGTCCTCTCGGTCGAAGGGCCGAGCGGCTGCGGCAAGACGACGCTCCTCAACCTCATCGGCCTCATCGACCGCCCGACGTCCGGTGAGGTCCGTTGGGACGGGGTCCCGGTCGGCTCGCGGGGCGAGCGGGACCGAGCCCGCCTTCGGCTCGAAAGGGTCGGGTTCATCTTTCAGCGGTTCTACCTGCTGCCCACCTTGACCGCCCGAGAGAACGTCGAGTTACCGATGCGCGCCGCGCGGGTCCCGCCGACCGAGCGCAATCGCCGTGCCTCGGGGCTCCTCGAGGAGGTCGGGCTCTCGGGTCGAGAGCGGGCGTATCCCCACCAGCTCTCGGGAGGCGAGGAGCAGCGGGTCGCCATCGCCCGCGCTCTCGCGAACTCCCCCGGACTCCTCCTCGCCGACGAGCCGACCGGCGAGCTCGACACGGCGAGCACGGACGCGATCCTCGATCTGTTGCAACGGGTCCGCCAAAGCCGCTCCGCGACCCTCGTCCTCGTGACGCACAATCCGGTTGTCTCTCGAATTGCCCGCCGTCATCTCACGATGCGGGACGGGGCGATCGTCGGGGACGTTACCGAGGCCTAGCCGTGGCGCGGATCGCGATTCTCCTCAACGACCGATGCCACCCCACCGAGTGCCGTTGGGAGTGCCAGGCGTACTGTCCGCCGGTCCGGATGGGGCAGGAGTGCATCGTCGAGGGTCCCAACGGGAAACCGATCATCTCGGAGACGCTCTGCATCGGATGCGGGATCTGCGTTCACAAGTGCCCGTTCGATGCGATCAAGATCCTCAACACTCCCGAAGCGGACCCGACCGAGATCGTGCAACGGTACGGCTACAACGGCTTCCGCCTCTACCGGCTCCCGATCCCGCCGACGCAGGGAATCACCGGGCTCGTGGGCCCGAACGGGACCGGGAAGAGCACCGCGCTTCGGCTCCTCGCCGGGGTGGAGGTCCCGAACCTCGGCGACTACGAGGCTCCCGGCGACTGGACGAAGGTCCTCGCGCACTACCGCGGAACCGCGCTTAAGGCGCACTTCGACCGAGTGTCGAAGGGGGAGCTTCGGACCGCGCTGAAGCCGCAGTACGTCGACCGGATCGCCGACGAGAACGAGACGGTTCGCGGCTACGTCGAGGCCGGAGGGGACGCCGCTGCGAAGGCGATCCGGGAGGTCGACCTCGCCCACGTCGAGGACCGGAAGCTGGGCGAACTTTCTGGCGGCCAGCTTCAGCTCGCCGCGATCGCGCGGACGCTCGCGACGGACGCGGACCTTTACCTCATCGACGAGCCGTCGAGCTATCTCGACATCGTCCACCGGCTCGAGATCGCTCGCGTCCTCCGCCGATTGGGCGCGGCGAAGAGCGTGCTCGTCGTCGAGCACGACCTCGCGCTCTTGGACTACCTCGCCGACCAGGCGCACCTCCTCTACGGAGAACCGGCCGCCTTCGGGGTGATCAGCCACCCGATCCCGATGCGGACCGCGATCAACACGTACTTGACGGGGTACCTCAAGGACGAGAACGTCCGGTTCCGAACGGAGCCGGTGCGATTCGTCGCGCACCCCCCGAAAGCGGCCGCTCGCGCGAACGCCATCGTTAAGTTCCCCGCGCTCGAGAAGGAGTTCCCGAAGTTCCACCGCTCCGTCGCTGCGGGCTCGCTCGCGAAGGGGGAAACGGTCGGGGTCGTGGGACCGAACGCGACCGGGAAAACGACCTTCGTGAAGATGCTCGCGGGCGTTGAGACCCCGACGGTGGGCTCGGTCTCCCCCGGGGTCACCGTGAGCTACAAGCCCCAGTACCTTAAGGCGACGAGCCCCGCGAGCCTGCGCGAGCGCTCCCAGGCGTTGAGCGAGGACCCGTCGTTTGACGCGAAGCTCTTCGAGCGGGAGCTCGTCCCGGGCCTTCACCTGGACGAGATCCTCGACGTGGCGCTTCCCGACCTCTCCGGGGGCGAGCTCCAGCGGGCAGCGGTCGCGCTCGCGCTCGCCCGTCCGGCAACGCTCTATCTCCTCGACGAACCGTCCGCGTACCTCGACGCCGACGAGCGGATGTCGATGGCGCGGCTCCTCCGGCGCCAGGTCGAACGGCAGGCGGTGAGCGCCCTCGTGGTCGACCACGACGTCTACTTCCTCGACCTCGCTTCGGACGCGCTCATCGTCTTTCGGCCCGAGACCTCCGACTACTCGCGCGGGCGCGGCGAGGGACCGTTCCCGATGCGCGAAGGGATGAACCGCCTCCTCGCGACGGTCGACATCACCTTCCGTCGGGACGCGGAGACGATGCGGCCTAGGATCAACCGCGAGGGCTCCGTGCTCGACCGCGAGCAGCGCGCGAAAGGCGAATACTACTACGAATCGGCGTGAGGGAAGCGGACCGACGATTGGGCTGCGGAAGGCCTCACGACGGTCTCTGGCCGTCAAACGCGTTTAAGACAAGCTCCGCGGTGAGGAGCGCTCGGAAGCGTGTCCGGAACCGCGATGGCGGCAGCGCCCAGCAGCTCCCCCTCGGTCGAGTCTCCCCCCACCCCCCGACTCGATTCGAAAGGTCGCTACCACGACCGGGGCCGTTACTCGGCCGGGGTCATCGGCGTCTACATCTTCTTCGCGATCGTCGTGGCCGTCGGCCTGAGGGGGGACTTTGGGACGTCGAGTGCATGGGTCCCGGGGCTCCTCATCGCCCTTCTCTTCTTCTTCCTCGCCCGGTACCTCTCGACGCGGTACTCGATCGATGACACCTACTTGCGAGCCTGGAGGATTCTCGGGGGAAGGAAGGTCCGCCTCGAGACGATTTACCGCATCGAGTACGCGTCGCTCCGCGACTTGAGTCCGACCGGGTTCATCGGATCGTGGGGTTGGCATGGCCGGATGTGGAGCCCGATCGTCGGAAGGTTCGATGTCCTTCACACCGAGCCCGCAGGGCTCCTTATGGCCGCCCCACCCTATCCTCTGTTCATCTCTCCCCGCGACGTCCCGACGTTCGCCCGGGAGCTTTCCCGGCGCGTGCGGTCGAACGGCGGGACCCTAGCGATCGACGTGGGGGCCCCGGGAAAAGCGACGGCGCCGGCCGCCAGCTAGTTCCGGGTCGTCGGCTCAGTATTTCGGGATCGTGGGATCGATCGCGTCCGACCAGGCGTTGATCCCGCCCTTCAAGCTCTTCACGTTCGTGAAGCCCAAGGTAAGGAGCTGGCGCGCGGACTGACCGGACCGGGACCCGCTCCGACAGTAGAGGACGACCTCGCGGGCCCGGGTGAGCTCGTCGACGTGCTCCAAGAGCTCTCCCTTCGGGATGAGCTGGGCGCCGGGAAGGTGGCCGAGCGCCCACTCCTCCGGTTCCCGCACGTCCAGAAGGAGCGGTGGCTCGCCCGAACCGAGCTCCGCCTCGAGCGCCTCGGGCGTGATCTCGGGGACCTTAGGTCCCGAGGGGGTCGCGCCGGGGGTGGGGACGCCGCAGAACGCCGGGTAGTCGATGAGCGTTTTCTGCGTCGCGGTCGGCGAGCAGATCACGCACTCGGGGTTCTTCTGAAGGTGGAGCTCCCGGAACGTGAGCGTGAGGGCGTCGTAGAGAACGAGGCGGCCGATGAGCGGCTCGCCGACCCCCAGAAGGAGCTTCACCGTCTCGGTCGCCTGCAGCATGCCGACGAGCCCCGGCAGGACCCCGAGGACTCCCGCCTCGGCGCACGACGGAACGAGGTCCGGGGGCGGCGGCTCGGGGTAAAGACATCGGTAGCACGGACCCCTCTTCGCGTCGAAGACGCTCACCTGCCCCTCGAACCGGTAGACCGAGCCGTAGACGTTCGGCTTCCCGAGGAGAACCGACGCGTCGTTGACGAGGTAGCGGGTGGGGAAGTTGTCGGTGCCGTCGACGATCACGTGGTACGGCCGAAGCACGTCGAACGCGTTCTCGGAGGAAAGCCGCTCCTCGTGGGCGACGACCCGCACGCCCGGGTTGAGCGCTTCCAACCGCTCCTTCGCGACCGTGAGCTTGGGGCGCCCCACGTCGGGGGTGGTGTACAGCACCTGACGCTGGAGGTTCGAAAGGTCGACCGCGTCGAAGTCTACGAGACCGATCTCTCCGACCCCCGCGGCCGCGAGGTACATCGACGTCGGCGAGCCGAGGCCGCCGGCCCCGACGATAAGGACCTTCGCCTCTCGGAGGCGCTTCTGCCCCGCGAGGCCGACCTCGGGAAGGAGGATATGGCGGCTGTAGCGCAGCAGATCGTCGGTCGATAGCGAAGCCGACGACGCGGGCACGCCAGGTCCCGTGGGGCCAGCGGCCCGCGAAGGAGCGCTGGATCTCGCTCCGCCCGCGATTGCGGGCACGATCGCGACCACGTCGCCGTCTTTCACCGGCGTCTTGTCGCGGTCGAGATAGCGAACGTCCTTGTCGTTCAAGTAGAGCGTGACGAAGTTCCGAAGTCTCCCCTCGGGCGTGAACAGGTGGCGTTTAAGTCCCGGGTGGAGCTCCGCGACCCGGTGGACGAGCGCGCCCACCGTGTCCCCTTCCACAGGGAGCTCGCCGGCTCCCCCCGCGAACGAGCGCAGCGGTGTCGGGATCTTGACCGTGACCTTCGCCATCGTCGTGGTTCTCCTCCGTTCGTTCTTAGGCTCTCCGTTACCTCGGTGCCATCACGGATGGCTTCTCAGGATCGGTGGACCCTAGCGGAACCTCGTGGAACGATCCCGACTCGGGGTCGAGCTCGAACGCCCCGATCGCGGGGACGCCCGAGGCCGTGACGGAGAGGACAAGGTAGGTCCACCAGGGCCAGGCGTGTTCCTGGTCGAAGAGGGAGGGTCGGGCCGGGTGATCCGGGTGT
This sequence comes from Thermoplasmata archaeon, assembly GCA_030043835.1. Classification (GTDB taxonomy): domain Archaea; phylum Thermoplasmatota; class Thermoplasmata; order Lutacidiplasmatales; family UBA184; genus Lutacidiplasma. Next base: position 977 of record JASHWY010000071.1, on the reverse strand, counting down.
GAGTGGTAGAAGCCCACAACCTCTCGGTCGGTTCCTTCGAGCCTTCGCTCGATCGCCCGGAGCTCGTCGGGTCCGATGACGAACCGATGCCGACGCTCTCCGTCGTACTCGTTCGGCGTGGGTTCGATGTCGAGGATCGTCCGGTGCGTGCCGATTGGTTTGGCGTTGCCGAGAAGGAACCCACAGCATTCATCCGGGTAGGCGCCTTGGGCGTGCCGCTCCATCGCTTGCCGGAGCGAGGGCGAGAGCTCGACCCCCCTCATAGCTCGCCCCGGGTCGACTCCGGACGCGCCCCGTCGGGGAGAAGCGTCACGACGACCGAACCCTGAATCGCACGCCCGACGAGGATCGCCGCAGTGACGGCGGCCCCGGACGACGGTCCCACGGAGAGCCCCTCTTCGCGAGCGAGGCGCCGGCAGGTCCGTTCGGCCTCCTCGGTCTCGATGCGGACGGTCTCGTCGACGAGCCGACCGTCGTACGTCGAGGGCCTCAGCGCGGTCGGGAGGTGCTTCAGGCCCTCGAGACCGTGGATCGGCCCCGCGGGCTCGACGCCGATCACGCGGATCGATGGATCCTGGGATTTGAGGAACCGAGCCGTGCCCGAGATCGTACCTCCGGTTCCGACCCCGGCCACGAAGTGGGTGACCCGGCCTCTCGTGGCCTCCCAGATCTCCGGCCCGGTGGTTCGGAAGTGCGCCTCCGGGTTCGCGGGATTGTTGTACTGATCGGCGAAGAAGTATCGGCCCGGGTCGCCCTCCGCTCGCCGTCGCGCCTCGAGCTGGGCCCCGTCGGTCCCATCGCCGGGGTCGGTGAAGACGACCGACGCGCCGTATGCCCGGATCCGAGCGACGCGGTCGGGAGACGCGTTGCGCGGGAGGATGAGTTCCACGGGAAACCCCAGGCGCGCCCCGAGCATCGCGTACGAGACCGCGGTGTTGCCGCTCGAGGCGTCCACGAGGGTCCGGGTCCGGTCGAGA
>JASHWY010000070.1 GCA_030043835.1 Thermoplasmata archaeon | reverse complement strand
CTCGCCCGGATCCTCTCGCCGATGCGGGGCCGAAAGACCTTTTGACGGGAGAGCCCCTCAGGACCGCGATGGAGACGTACCTCCGCGTGACGTTCGATAGCGAGGGGGCGAAGCCCTCCGAGATCGCGGACCGGCTCCGTTCGTGCGGCTTTGTGCCGACCCAAGGGAACTACGACTTCGTCTACGACTGGCGAGGTCCAGCGAGCCGGGACCAGATCCTCGACCTTTCCGACGAGCTCACGCGTCAGGTGCGCGGCTACAAGCTTCTCTTCGAGATCGAGACGGTGTAGGGGCTTTTCCGAGGAGCTTTTATCGCGAACCCCGTTTGTTGGGCCGAATGCAGAGGTACCCGGTTCGGGCAACGCACCGGAAGCTCCTCGAGATCGCTTCGCTCGAGACCCTCCTCCGAAGCCACTTCGACGGCGTGACCGTGACGGGGGATGGCGCCTCGGGGTCGTTCGGGGCGATCGCGAGGATCGTCGTCCGGCCGGAGGGTCGCGAGCTCGCGGTGGAGGTCACGATGAACCCGAAGGTCCCGGAACCCGTCGCGGCCGAGACGATCCATCGGTACAATCGATTCCTCGAAGAGGCGACCGGCTACTCCGCGAAGGAGCGCGCGCGGCGGGCCCGCAAGTCCTCGGGCGGGGCGGGGGACTGATCTCCCATGGCCGCGGGAGGGGGTCCGCTCCCGTCGTCCCCCGGAACGACGGAGCTCGACCGGATCCGTGCGATCGTCGGCGCGTACTTCCCGATCTACGAGACCCGCGTCGGCCCGCAGTCGCTCCTCCTCGCGATCCACTCGGACCCGGCGACGCTCGAGGCGAAGTTCGACGCCCTCCGCCAGGAACTCTGGGCGAAGCAGTACGTTCCACTCCTTCGACGCCAGTCGGGCGAGGATTTTATCGAAGTCGTCCGACGGCCCGCGCTCCGTCCGTCGCGCCAGTGGATCAATCTCGTCCTCCTCGCCGGGACCGTCGCGACGACGACGTTCGCGGGCGCCCTCATTTGGATCTCGTACGTCGGCGGCTCGGTCCTAACGCTCGGGGATTTCGCGAACGGCGCACTGTACTTCGCGGCGCCGGTCCTCACGATCCTCGGCCTACACGAGCTCGCGCACTACTGGATGGCCCGGCGTCATAAGATCGAGGCGTCGCTACCGTACTTTCTACCGGTCCCCCCGCCCCTTCTCTTCGGGACCCTGGGGGCGTTCATCTCGATCCGCGAACCGTTCCCCGACAAGAAGGCGCTCTTTGACATCGGCGTCGCCGGTCCGCTCACGGGGTTCGCCGCGTCGATTCCGATCGCCCTCGCCGGCCTCTACCTCTCGATCCACGCGCCGGTCCTCCCGGCGAGCTACTGCGGGCCCAGTGTGCTCGGGGTCGACTACGGGAACCTTCTCATCGGCGTGCCGCTCTTTTGGTCGTTCCTCAGCCTCTTCTTCCCTCCGTCGGTCGTAAGCTTGAGCCCCCTCGCGCTCGCCGGCTGGGTCGGGATCCTGATCACCGCCATCAACCTCCTCCCCGCGGGTCAGCTCGACGGTGGCCACGTCTTCCGGGCCCTTTTTGGCGACCGGGTCCGCTACGTGAGCTACGCGGCGGTGATCCTCCTCTTCGGCATCGGCATCCTCTACTACACGGGGTGGCTCTTCTTCGCTCTCTTAATCCTCCTGTTAGGGGTCCGCCATCCGCCGCCGCTCAACGACCTATCGCCGCTCGATTGGAAGCGGGCCGCGGTCGGAGCGTTCGCGGTCGGCATCCTCCTCACAGGATTCGTGCTGACGCCGCTCGCCGCCCCGCCGGGGGCCGTTCAATTCGAAAGCCCCTCCTTGAGCTACTCGGGGGCCCCCTCGGGCGCGATCGTCCACGTGAACCTATCGGCCGAGCTCGTGAATCAGGACCCGGTGCGGCATGGGTTCAACCTGGCCGCGACCCTCGCGAACGTGACCGTGACCACGCCGAGCGGCACAACCGACCTCACCGGGAGCGCGCTCAACGCATGGGCGAAGAACGTTACGTGGACGTTCTACCTCCCCAACGGCGCGACGTACACGGCCTCCGGGGTCGTCGCTGCGAGCCTTCCGAGCAACGAGTACGTCACGGTCAACGGCACCTCATCGAAGAACATCGCCCCGATCGTTCTCTCCTTTTCGAGTACGTCGGCGGCGGTCGGGGCGGCGGTCGAGCTCTCGACGAGCGAGTTCTGTGCTACCTCCGGCACCGGCACGGCGAGCGTGACCTTCACGCCGGGCTGGCCGACCTAGAGGACCCGGCTCGCCCGCTCGTAGACCCTAAACTCGCGGGTCAGGCTGCGGTGAACGCGCACCGGGACGTGGAGGATCTTTCGCCACGGCATTCCGAGCGGCTCGTAGCCGCCCGGTAGCACGAGGACGATCCGGCCCCCGGAACGAACGCCCTCCGACCACCGGGGAACCACCCGCTCGACCACGTTTCGAGCCTCTTCACCACCGGTGCCGGAGGCCCGTCCGTACGGGGGGTCCGAGACGAGGGCGTCGAACGCCGCCGAGGGATCGCTCCGCTCGATGGTACCGGCGTCGCCGACCCGAAGTTCTTCCGCCGACAACCCGAGGTGGGCGAAATTGCGTAGCGCTCCCCGAACCATCGCGGGGTCGCGGTCGATCCCGACGATCCGCGCGCCGAGGAGGCCGGCCTCGGCGAGGAGCGCGCCGGTACCGAGGAATGGGTCGACGACCCGGTCCCCGGGGCGGACGCGGGCCAGGTTCACGGCGGCGCGCGCGTAGCGGGGAGGCAGGCTCACCGGTCGCTGGAACGGGAGCGCTCGCATGCTCCGGCCCGCGATCGACCGGCGATCGACGGGCGCGACCTCCTCGAGAACGGCGCCTTCGAGCCCCCGCTCGTCGGCGAGCCAGAATCGGCGTTCGGGTCGCTCGAGGTCGATCCGGCCACCGGTCGCCGTGTACGCGCGTCCGGCGTCTTCGATCCCGGGGTCACGTCCTCCGCCGGAGGGACGCCCAAGCCGGCGGACGGACGCGGTCCGGCCCTCTCGCCCAGCGTCCCGAAGCCCGTCGAGACCCTCCTTTCGGGCGCCGAGAAGAATGAGACATCGTCGCGCGAGCGCGAGACGACCCGCGAGAGAGCGCACCACGGCAAGATCGGGGAGGTCCACCGGCACGAGCTCCCCGGAATCCCGGGCCGCCGGCGAGGTCACTCCCCCACCCCCCAGGGCTTCGGCGGCCGCGATGACCTCGGCCCGGGCGAGAGGGAGGCTCTCTCCCGAACGTTCTACGTAGGCCCGGATCACCGGTCCAACTCCCCGGCCCACGCCCGCAGCACGTCCCGCACTCGAGCGGTGTGGGATCCCTCCCAGTAGCGGTGACCGCAGTCCGGGCATCGGTAGAGGGGGAGGCCGGCGTGGATTCGGGACCACGGCACGCCCGCGCCTTCCGGCTCCGCACGGTGAGGCTCCTCCCGGGCCAGTGGCCCGTTGCAGACGGTACACCGAGTGAACGTGACCTCGCGCGGAAGGTCGGGGAACGCTCGGGCCACCGCGACCCACTGGTCTTTGAGCGCGGTGCTCGTGAGGAGGAGAGACCTCCTCGCGTGAGCCGCGAGCGCCCGGTCCCGGGTGAGCACTACCCGGTCCTCCGCCTCGGCGATCCGAACGATCTCGTCGTCGGCCATCCCTTTCGCGTAGCGAGTGTCGCACCCCTGGAACCGAAGGTAACGGGCGAGACGACCCACCATCTCGTCGGCGAGGAAGCGCGGGGCTGCCATGGGCACCGAAAGGTCTCTCGCGGCAACGCCGCGGCTCATATAGCGCATAAAGCGTGGGGAGCTTCAGGATGCACACGACGACACGGCTCTTCGGGACCAACGGCATTCGCGAGGTGGTCGGCGAAAGGCTGACCGCGCCGTTCGTGACCCAAGTGGCCGAGGC
>JASHWY010000069.1 GCA_030043835.1 Thermoplasmata archaeon | reverse complement strand
GGCGTTTGAAGAAGGGCGATTACCGACCCGACGTGATCATGGCCGCCTACGAGGCTCTGGTCCGGAACTACTACACGCCCGAACGGGTGGTTCTGAGCGCTCTATCGATCAGTATGCGCTATGCGGGACCGAAGGCGGCATTGTTCCTCGCGATCGTCCGGAAGAACTACGGGTGCAGTCACTACATCGTCGGTCGCGATCAGGCCGGGGTCGGCTCGTACTACGATCCCTACGCCGCCCATCGGGTCTTCGACGAGTTCGACATCGGGGTCGTTCCCCTTCGATACGAGGAATCGTTCTACTGTCGTCGGTGCCGAGGTACCGCGAGCGTTCGCACCTGTCCTCATCCGGTGTCGGACCGGCTCGACACAAGCCAGACCCGGATCCGCCAATTGCTGAGGGAAGGAGGACCGCTACCTACCGAGCTCCTGAGAGACGAGGTGGCTGCCATCCTTCGAGGGCCTGACGTCATCATCGAGGAGGACTCCTAAGGCCCTCTCGGCCCCGGAGGAGCCTTAGCCGACGGATCGCCCCCTCATCGACCGGTCACGTAGTTTCACGGATACGCGCCAAATTCTCCCACCCGTTCGAGGGATGTGGCGACCAGAATCGGAATACCCTCGTCCCACCAGTCCGCGGCGAGGGATGGCAGCTGACGAACGAAGAGTCCCCCGGGTTCTGCGTCTGGCTCACGGGTCTTCCATCGGCCGGGAAGACGACGATCGCACGCGCCCTCGCGTCCCACCTCTTCGCCCGGGGCCGGGAGGTCGAGCTGCTCGACGGCGACGAGGTTCGAAAGGGTCTCAGCGCCGACCTCGGATTTGACCGGAAATCACGAGAGGCGCACGCGAGACGGGTGGCTTTCGTTGCGAAGGTATTGGTTCGCCACGGAACCATTCCCCTCGTCGCTCTGATCTCGCCGTACCGCTCCTCGCGCGCCCACGCTCGGCGCGAGATCGGCCGGTTCGTGGAGGTCTACGTCGAGACACCCCTCGAGGTCTGCGTCGAACGCGACGTCAAAGGGCTCTATCGGAAGGCCCGAACCGGCGAGATCCGCGAGATGACCGGGGTGGATGACCCGTACGAGGTGCCGGAATCCCCAGAGATCGTGGTGGACGCGAGCCGGCTGACCCCCGAAGAGTCCGCCGAATTCATCGTACGTGAGCTGGAGCACGGAGGCTGGCTACCCTCCGTGTCCCGTACGCCGTGCTGGGAAGGCTGGTGCGGGGCGTCGTCGTGACGGCCTTCCGCTCGGCTCGGCGCCGAGGACCCGGGCGCGCGCAGATCCGCACGTCGCCCGAATCTTCCGAGCACGGCGCAACCCCCCGGGAGTCGTCTCGTGGGCGGAAGGCCGGCAGCAGGTCCTATCGATACGATAAGGCATGACCGACATCGTCACGTCCGTCTACTTGGCCGTTCTCGCGCTCGGCGCGGCGCTGATTAACGGCGCCGTCGGGTACGGCTTTTCGTCGGTGATCACCCCCATCGCGCTATTCTGGTACTCGAACAAGGTCCTGAATCCCGCGCTCGTCACGGTCGAGGTCGTGGTGAATATCGCGCTCTTGATCCGGGAGCGCCGGTACATTCGGGCCACTTGGTCGCGCGCGAAGCCCGTGATCTCGACTCTGTTTCCGGGAATCATTCTCGGCACCGTCGGCCTCACGTATCTGGCGGTCAACGACGTGAAGCTCGTGGTCTACGCGGCGCTGTTGCCGCTCGTAGCCCTGCAGCTCTATGGGTTCAGCCGTCCGTTCAAGAACGAGCGTCGAGGAGGCGCCGCGGTGGGCTCGGCCATCGGCTTCCTGTACGCGCTCACGACGATCTCGGGCCCCCCTCTCGCCCTCTTCCTGAGGAATCAGGGGATCTCGAAGAGGGAGTTCCGCTGCACCATCGCACAGATCCGGGTCGCGGAGTCGACCCTGACCCTGGGAACGTATCTCGCGTTCACCGTCTTCTTCTCCGCGAAACTCGTGAGCCTCCCCGCCCTTAGTCTTCTCCCGTACCTATTCGTGCCGGCCCTCATCGGCGTGCCGATCGGGACCCTCTTCCTCACCAAGGTCTCGCCCGAGCTGTTCCGTCGTATCGTGATGGCGGTAGACGGGCTAATCGTCTCGTACGGGATCTCACGCATCTTCGTGACCCTGAACTGGGTCCCCTCGACCACGGGTTATTACGTGATGGCAATCCTGTTCCTCCTAATCGCCCTCCTAGCGTGGGTCTCCTTGCGACACCTTCCCCTCGAGTCCCCGGGGCCCCAGCCGCCACTTTCGGACGCCGACGGCTGAATCCCGATCGCCGAAGCTCCCTTCTCGGTCACCGTGACGGACGTCGCTCGGCTAGGGCCGCCCACGCCGGGCGATCATCACCACGCGATAGATCCAGCCTCCGATCGTCAGGAGAACTCCGAAACCGGTCACGACGAAGAAGGTCTCCAAGTCGCCCTGGTACGCGCTCAGCGACCCCGGACCCGTCTGAGAGGCCGCCGCATCCCCGAACAGGAACCCGATGAAGATCAGCAGGGCCCCGATCCCGATGACGATGAGACCGATATCGAGCCACCGTGGCAGGTGCGGCCCCTGCGGCGGAGGCAGCGCGGGCTGAGTTAACCATGGGGGAGCGGGAGGCGCCGGCGGATATCCCGCGGGGGGTGCAGCTGGGGGCGGCGGCACGGTTCCTTGACTATCGGCCGCGGTCGATGACGACATGGTCCCACGTAGGAGGTTTCCCTACAGATTTCTTGCTCTCCGGCCGGCTTATCTCTGACCGTCCCCGGGCGCTGCCCGTTCCGACTTGGCCCCCTTGCGCGCGCTCCGCCCGGCGGCGGCACCGCTCCTGGATCAGCGAGTTTCGGAGCTGCCCTTGAGCTTCTCCTCGAGGAGGTCGAGTTGCTTCCTAAGCCTACCCACGGCAGCCGGACTGGCTCGAATCCTGAGGTCGAAGTCGTTCGTCTTGACCAATTCCCAACCCGACCCGCTCGCCTCGGGGATTGCCGACGGTATTCCGCCGCCATCGGATCGACTCGAAGAGGGGGGTAGGGGGCGTGGGGAAATCGCGCTCGCCGGAACCCGAAGAGTCGCTCGGTCACCCCCCCGAACAAATCCCTGGTCGGTCCGCACCACGAAACCGGTGTACGTAAGGTAGTCGATCACGACAGCGATGGCTTTCCCGGTCGTCCGGCGTTTGGCTCGGGCACTCGCCGTCAAGGCATCGATGAGCTCCTCCCGGCTCGCGACCGGCTTCGCTTGGAGAAGGCTCGCTGCGCTGTCAGCGAACCACGACTTCGCGACGAGCGTGCGGAGGACCTTGCGGGCTCGGTCGTCGCTTGCGACCTGAGTGTTGATGAATTGCATGGCCACGGGCGTGGGTTTGAACTTCCCCAGAGCCTCTTCCACCAACAGCCCGAGATCGCAGAGAAACGCCGTGTTTACTTGAGCGGCCTGGGAGGGTAGGCCGCCGCCTTCTACCGAAGCCGGGGCGATCGGCTCCACCCCGTTGTGGCTCATGGTCATGAAGCGGCGCAATACATCGAAGTGAACGAGGAAGGGGAACCTTCCCGAAGGGAGCGGAGGGACCGACGCGGTCCGGGGGTTCTCGTCCCAGCGCACTTCCCGTGGCTTCAAGGGCCGCCCTGGGATTCGTGGCCGGTACTAAGCGCCCACGGTCTTATACGCCAGAAAGTCGCCTGCATTACGTCGTGGCCAGCCGGAAACGGTCCCCGAAGCGCCGGGCCCGACCCCCGGCGTCACCCCCGTCCGACGAGGCGCGAGAGACACCCTCTGACGCTTCGGAATCACGCGCGACAGAGGGCGCTCCTCGCCCAAGCCCGGGGCCCGAGCAGGAGAGCCTCCCGACCGCGGGCGGGGCCGCCCCACCGCCGGGGGCGGATGCCGCCGGTACGCCGGCGCTTCCGGAGACCCCCCCGGCCGCGCCCCTCGCTCCGCGGACCAAGGAGACCTTCGACGAGCTCGCGAAGCGCGTCGCCCGTGCCGAGCCCCGCCGTGGCTCGGTCGTCCAACCGCCTCCCTCGTGGCAACCGGACGAAGTCACGCTGGGGTTCGCGATGGTCACGGACAAGTCGGGAGCGACGCG
>JASHWY010000068.1 GCA_030043835.1 Thermoplasmata archaeon | reverse complement strand
TACGGGTCCTGGTTGATGTACTCGGGGTGAGCCTTGAGCTCCCCGTTGACCTCAGAGAGCGTCCCGTCCCCCGGCGTATAGACGTCGGCCACGGTCTTCACCGACTCGAGCACGAGGACGCTCGCGCCGGCGCTGAACGATTTTCCCGTCGCCGGGAGGTCGACGAAGACGATGTCTGTGAGCTGGGCCTGGGCGTGGTCGGTGATCCCGACGGTCGCGCGGTCGCCCTCGATCCGCACCCATTCGTGGGTCTTCGTGTAGCTAAGCTCCTCCGGCACCTTCGATGTGTCCATCAGGTTCCCCCTTCCCAGCTCGCCGCGTAGCGCGCCTGCGCCTCGGTCCGATCGTCGATCCGGACTCCCATCGGAGACATCGCGGCTTTCGCGACGGCGAGATCGAGCTCGGTCGGCACGGGGTGGACCTTGCGGTCCATCGATAGCCCGTGACGAGCGAGGTGTTCCACGCTCAGCGCCTGCAAGGCGAAGGAGAGGTCCATGATCTCCACGGGGTGCCCCTGGCCCGCGGCAAGGTTCACGAGACGCCCGTCGCCGATAAGGTACGCTCGGCGTCCGTCGGCGAATCGGTACTCCTCGACCTGGGGCCGAACGACGGAACGGCTCACCGAGATTCCTTCCAAGTCGGGCCGGGAGATCTCCACGTCGAAATGCCCAGCGTTCGCGAGGAGGCAGCCATCCTTGAGGACCTTAAAGTGCGGTTCGCGAACGACCCCCACGCTCCCCGTCACCGTAACGATGAGGTCGGCAATCCGCGCCGCATCGAGCATCGGCATCACGCGAAAGCCATCCATCCGCGCCTCGAGCGCGGCGATCGGGTCGATCTCGGTCACGACGACGTCGGCGCCGAGCCCTTTCAACCGGGAGGCGACCCCCTTCCCGCACCAGCCGTAACCGGCCACGACGCAGACCTTTCCGGCGATGAGCAGGTTCGTCGCGGCCACGATCCCGTCGACGGTGGATTGACCGGTTCCGTAACGGTTGTCGAAGAGGTGCTTCATCGGCGCGTCGTTCACGTCGATCGCGGGAAAGAGGAGCTTTCCTGCCTTCTCGAGGGCGCGAAGGCGAGTGACGCCGGTCGTCGTCTCCTCGGTCGATCCTCGGACCCGACCGCGGTCGTGCCGGCGGGTGTGGACGAGTGCGACCAGGTCCGCTCCGTCGTCGACGATGACGTCGGGGTCGGCCTCGAGCATCGCCTCCACCCCGGTTCGGTACTCCGCGACGGTCTCCCCCTTCACCGCGTGGGTCTCGACGCCGGCCTCTGTGAGCGCCGCAACGGAATCGTCGTCGGTCGAGAGCGGGTTACCGGCCGCGAGCCGCACGTCGGCGCCGCCGGCCTGGACCGCGAGGGCGAGCGCCGCCGTCTTCGACTCGACGTGAAGGACCATCGACACCGTGAGGCCCTTAAACGGTCGCTCGACCTCGAACCGTCGCCGGATCCCGCCCAAGACCGGCATGTGGGTCTCCGCCCAGGAGACCTTCTGCCGTCCGCGGTGGAGATCGCCCGGCATCGCTTCCCGGTCGGATGTCGGGAGCGGGATAAAGCTGCGGGGGAAGGGGGCGCCAGAGGGCGCTAGGCGCCCTTGCGCCCGGTTACTGGGTCACCGACCCGCAGAACGGGCAGACGAGATACTCGGGAGGGATCTCGTTGCCGCAGTTGGGGCAAGGCTTGAGCGCTCCACCGGGCGCCGCGGTCGGGGCCTCGGGCGGGGCGGTCATGGCGGCCGCGGCGGGGGAGGATGGCGGCGCGGCCGCGGGCGCTGCACCCATGCCTGCGGCTCCGCCGCCGACTCTCGGTGGGGTGGGCGCCGGTCTCGAGGGTAGGGTGGCCGCCCGGGGAGCGGGGACGGGTGCGGTCGCGGTCCCCATCGGCGGGGCCGCCATGCCCGCCCGGCTGGCAACGCCCTGACCCTGCTGGAGCTTCCACTGGCTGTAGGAAGTGTACGTCGGCTGGCGCTTCCACCAATCCCAGAACGACCCTTCGTTGTAGTTGTCGCCGAGCTCGCGCTTCGCTTCCGCGCGGTACTTCTCGGTGAAGTCAGCGTATCCCTGCCGCTCGACCTCCTCGCCGCCCTCCCCGGGCTTCCCCAACAGCTGGGCCGAGCATTCCGGGCAGAACTTAGAGTCGGCAGGGATCGTCGACGCGCATCGGCTGCACCGGATGAGGTCGGACTCGAACTCGGCGCCGCACTTCGGACAGACGGTCGCGTCCGCCGGGATCAAGTTGCCGCACTCGCCGCACTCGACGAGCTTGCCCGCCGCGGTGCGGCGGGAGACGAGCAGCACCGCGATGACCGCGACCACGATGGCCGCCGCGATCGCGAGCCACGTCCACATCGGGAGGCCGAGGAGCTTCTGCGTGAAGAAGCTCGTTGGAGAGGAAGGGGTCGACGATGGGACCGAGTAGGTGCCTGCAATCTCATACGGTTTTGAAACGGCTCCGTTGGCCGTCGCGGTCACGCTGAGCGTGTACGAAGTGCCGCCCGAGAGGGGAAGGGGAACGGTCCACGCGACGGTGAAGGGCTTACCGGCGACGGCGGAGCCGGCCCCGACGAGGATCTGGGAAGCGCCCGGCGCGGTCGAAAGGGCATAGACGTAGACCTCAGCGGTCGCCGTGCCGCTGTACGTCAGCGTCCCCGTGGTGTAGTACTGCTGGGTGAGGCTAAGGGTAGACACCCCAGGGCCTGCGGCGGAAGCCACCGCGATCGAGAAAGCGTAGCCGGCGAAGCTCTGGGCCGGTCCGAAATCGGGCTCATCGTAGTAGGCGGTGCCTGCCGCGACACCCGTCGGATAGGGGGCCACCGACCAGTTGAACCAGTGGCTCGGCACCGTGAATCCGGGGACCGAAACTCCGACGTGGTATCCTCCCAAGAAGATCCCGTCGGGCAAGGTAAGGTAGGTCAAATTGCTCGAAGCGAGGAGGATCGACGCCTCACCGGCGGCGTTCGATACGCCCCAGCTGCTCACCCCGCGCTGGGTGTCCCAGTATTGGAGGTAGCCCCACATCGCGGGGTCGACCGTCGCGATGTTGTTGAGCGCACTGGTGGTCTCATTGTTCGACTGATCCGTGTTGTAGGCGTAGAATGCCGAGACCTGAGCCCCCTCCAACGGCTGCGAATTCGCGCTGGTGATATTGAACTGGGCCCACCGGTAGAAGTTGACCTGGCTCAAAGGGTCCGCCAGGATCGCGGACGTGCTGAACACTCCCGGGATCGCCGACCCCGTGGTCAGGTTCGCGAGGTATCCTACGGCTCCGTCCGCAAAGTCAAGCTTGTTCGAGCTCCAGGGGAACGGGGGCGCGGTCGTGAAGAGGCCTCCACCGACCGTGTTCCAGTTGAGGTCGACCATCGAGTCGACGACCGAAAGCTCGGACCCCGCACCCGAGACAACGATGTTGTAGGCCGGTCCGCTCATCCCGAGCGCGAACGTCAATCGATCGAGGGTAACCGCCGGGCCCACGACGTCCGTGAACGTGAGGAAAAGCTGCGCGGTGGTGTCGAAGCTCCCGGTAAAGTTGAGGTATTGAAGCAATCCCCCTTCGGTGATGGCGCTTAGGAGAGCCGGCGTCAGGAGGAGGGTGTCGTAGCCGAGGCCAGTGCTGTTGAGGAAGGTGACCGTCCCGAGCGGGTAGGCGGTGCCACCGTACTCAACCCCGAGCGTGGCGGTGGTATCGTTCGACTGGGTCGCGGTGCCCGGACCGTTGGTGTCGGCATACTGAACCGTCACGTTGCCAACGAGCGCCGTCGCGGAAGGGTACGACCAGTCCTGCACGAGGGCCGCCGGGTCACTCGGACCCTGGGGCTGGATCGAGAGGCCGGCCGAGGTCAGCGAGGGGAGCGGGCTATACGCGATGAGCGGGGTGGGCCCAGGGTAGCCGCTGGCGAGCAGGTTGTCGGCATAGGTGTTCTCTACCTCGCTTCCGAAGAGGTTGAGCTTGGCGCCCCCGACCACGTCCAAGGTGGGCGCGTAGGACGTGTCGGAGAGGATGATTTGAGGCTCGACCAGTCCCACGACGGCGGGGTTCGAGGTGATGGTGGAGTCGTTGAGCGTCGCGTCGGCGGAGGGCCCGCTCACGAAGAACCAGCCCGGGAAGGCGAAGGTGGTCCGCGTCGCGGTGAGCGTTCCAGTGACGGTGAGGTTGAGCTTCGCGTAGGCATTGAGGAGCTCAACGTCCGTCGTGAGGGTTGCGTTAGAGAAGGTGACGGTGCCCCCGTCATCGAAGTAGTAGATGTGGGAGAGGCGCTGCTCGGCCGTGCCGTTGTCCCCGACGTATTCGACGAACGAGAGGGTGATGTTCTCGACAATCAGCGTCCCGCCGCTCAGGACGGTGATGTTGCCGCCCTGGTAGTACGTGTGGACGCCCGGCGTCGATTGGATGACATACGTTTGACCGCTCCCGACTACGAGGTCTCCGTGAGTCGGCGGAACTGCCAAGGGTTCTAGCGGGCCGGACGCCCCTGGGCCTCCAGGGCCGACCGGGGCGAGCGCAAGGAGGAATCCCATACTGCCGAGGACCATGGCGAGGACGATCAGGGTCGCATAGACCCCTCGGACTTGACCCAGGGCCCGTCGTTCCGTTCCGCCGGTCTGAGACAGAAACTCCGTTGAACGGTTCACGACCAAAAGAAAGGCGGTTTCCATCTATTTAACAGTGCCTTCGAGAGCGGCCCCCTCTCGAAAGGAGAGTGGGTTTCGGGGCGGGCGGTTGAGCGCTCGAGCCGAGGCCAAACCTAGCCCGGTCAGGGGTTAGGGGATGCCCGTGACGACGACCTTTCCGAACAGGTCGGGAGCCTCCAACCGCCGGAACCCGTCCGCCGCGCGCTCGAACGGGTGCTCGGAGTCGATGACCGGCGTTAGGCGGCCGGCAGCGAGGTGACCCAAGACCTCCTCAAACTCGCGCGCGTTCGCCATCGTGCTGCCGCGGATCGAAGCCTGCCGCCAGAAGAGGGTGCGGAGGTCGATCTCCACGGTCGGCCCCGCCGTGGCCCCAATCACGATCACACGACCGGCCCGGCCGATAGCCTTCAGCGAGCGGGCGACGGTCGGCGCTCCGACCGAGTCGAAGATCACGTCGACCCCGCGCTTCTCACTCCACTGCCACAAGACTCGGTCCAGGGGGTGCTCGTCATCGAACGCGACGAAGTCGTCCGCCCCCAGCGCCCGCGCGCGCTCCTCCTTAGTGCGATTCCGGGATGCGACGACCACCCGGGCCCCCCTCAGCTTCGCGACCTGGACCGCCGCGGTGGTTGCTCCACCCCCGGCTCCGACGATCGCCACCCGCTCTCCCTGGGAGACGTGGCCGATCGTCGTGAGGGCTCTCCACGCGGTTTGGAAGACGAGAGGCGCGGCAGCCCCCTGAGCGAACGACCAGGCGTCGGGGAGCGGGTGGACGTTCCGCCGGGGCACGACGAGGAAGGGGGCGGCCGTGCCCTGGGTGTGCTCGCCGACGATCCTAAAGTTGCGGCAAAGGGCCTCCTCTCCGGCCCGGCAGAACTCACACGTCCCGTCCCAGAGGGCGGGATTGATGAGCACCCGGTCCCCGGGTCGAAGACCGCTTACCCCTTCGCCGATCTGATCGACGATTCCGGAGCCGTCGGAGCCCAGGACGTGGGGTCGCTCGACCGGAACCCCGGGAATCCCTTCGAGGGTGAACCGGTCGAGGTGATTGAACGCGGCCGCGCGCATGCGGAGGCGAACCTCGCCCGCAGTGGGGAGCGGGTCGGCGATCTCCACAAAGGCGAGCCGATCGAGGCCACCGTGCTCCGCAAAGCCGAATCCGCGCATCTCACGAACCGCCCCGGCCCACGAATTGCCAGCGCGTACCGCTCCCGTCGTCCTCGAGGACGACGCCGGCCGCAATCAACTCCTCGCGGATCCGGTCGGCCTCTTCAAAGTCCCCTCGAGCACGGGCGCGAGCGCGCGCCGAGATCGCGACGGGAACGACGGCCGCGAGCGCGCCGGCAGGTCCCCCGGTAGCGCGTTCGAAGAGGCCGAGGACCTCTCTCCCCCACTCATAGGGCGCATCGAGCGTTGCGAGCGCGGCCCCCGAGTAGCTCGCGAGGCGAGGGAGCTCTGGCGCGAGCTCCCGACCCCAACCGAAGAGGAGGGCGATCGCCTCTCGCGTGCTGAAGTCTTGCGCGAGCGCGGCGTCGAGCTCCTCGACCTTGAGTTCCGCGGCGAGAGCGAGGCGGTCGGGGAGCTCGGAACCGGGGCGATCGTCCCCCCCTTCCGCGAGCAGCGAGGCGATCCGGTCCGCCGGCTGGCGGAGCCGCGCGTAGGCCTCGTGCGCCTCGGGGAGGCTCTTCTTGAGGTCGAATTCGAGCGGGCTACGGTAATGGGCGTTGAGGTAATAGAACCGGACGACCATCGCTCCGAACCGGTCGATCGCTCCCTCGAGCGACGAGACGTTCCCCACCGACTTCGCCATCTTCTCCCCGTTCATCGTGACGAGACCGTTGTGCATCCAATAGTTGACGAGCGGCGACTCGCCCGTCGCGGCCTCGGCGATGGCGATCTCGGCCTCGTGGTGAGGGAAGATCAGGTCGAGGCCGCCCCCGTGGAGGTCGTAGCGGGCGCCGAGGAGCTTGACGGTCATCGCCGTGTCCTCGATGTGCCAGCCCGGACGCCCCGGGCCCCACGGGCTCTCCCAGCTCGGCTCGCCCGGGGTCGCGGCCTTCCAGAGCACGAAGTCCTGGGGAGCGCGCTTGCGGTCGTCGACCTCGACCCGGGCCCCGGGCTGAAGCTCGTCGATCTTCTGACGGGAAAGCTTCCCGTACTCCGGGAACTTCGCGACCTCGAAGTAGACGGAACCGTCGGAGGCGACGTAGGCGAAGCCCCGCTCGAGGAGCGCCTCGACCTGCGCGATGATCTCGGGCACGTAGTCCGTCGCGAACGGGTAGTAGTCGACCGAGCCCACCCCGAGCCGGCGCATCGACTCCCGGTACTCGGCGAAGTGCCGCTCGGCGAGCGCGAGGGGGTCGTCGTCCTCCTCCGCCGCGCGCGCGAT